>NZ_JAESIT010000024.1:0-68243 GCF_016756935.1 Chryseobacterium sp. KMC2 | reverse complement strand
TTTAAAGTCACTTTTGGAATCCGTTTTTACACTGTCTTCCGGACGGATATAGCTGGAGGAAGCAATATATTCTGTTTTAAGCTCACCGGATATTCCGGATTGGGCATTGATCCAATAGCCTAATGGCAATACACAGCAGAAAACCGTCAAAAGGTTTCTCTTCATAATTTAAATTTTACACAAAGAGAGCCCTTTGACCATTCTTCACAAAAATTACTTGATTAAGTGCCGGAATGCTATGACAAGAGGATCAAATAACAGGATCAAGAAAACAATAACCCATTGAAATGAAGTCTTTATATTCTGTTATATTTGTCAGTATAAAATCATCTGATGCAGTTTAGAAATGATATACAGGGAATCAGAGCCCTGGCCTTCTTTTTGGTCTTTATTTTTCATATAAACTACACCTGGCTGCAGGGTGGTTTTATTGGGGTAGATGTTTTCTTTGTCATATCAGGATATCTCATGACATCTATCATTATTGATCAAAAGGATAAAAAAACTTTCAGCTTTTATGATTTTTACTGGAAGCGTCTGAAAAGAATTTTTCCTGCTTATCTTTTTCTTATTATTGCGGCTACACTTGCAGGATCTTTTATTTATCTGGCAAGGGATATATGGACGCTTCAAAAATCTGCGGGAGCTTCCATTGTTTTTCTTTCCAATCAGTTATTTTCCAGGGGAGATTCTTATTTCGGAGCAGCATTGAATGAAAACCCATTTCTCCATACATGGTCATTAGCCATTGAGATGCAGTTTTATCTGTTACTTCCGTTACTGCTTATTTGGGTTAAAAGAAAATACTTATCTACAGTCATAGTATTACTCATTATTGTTCTTACCACCTATACAAGCATTTCGATGTATATAGACAACAGCAATACCTCGACTTATTTTTCATTAGTATCCAGAATTCCGGAGTTCCTGATCGGAAGCTTTTACAGTCTTGCATTTAAAAATAAAATCAATTTCAGCAGATCGGGCAATACAATCTTTGCTTTCCTAAACCTTTTGGTATTGATATTATCTGCTGTTTTTATCAGTAAAGATTCTTTTTTCCCGGGAGTAATTGCGTTAATTCCGACCATCGCCACAGCAAACTTATTGGTGACCGGCAACAATTTTATCTCTGATTTTTTTGCAAAAAAAATCCCCGTTTATTTGGGAGAGCTGTCTTATTCACTTTATTTGTGGCACTGGCCCATCATTTCTTTTATAAGATATTACCATGATGAATATTTTCTAAGTCCCGGTGAAGTTGCTTTCACCTGTATTCTGACCTTTATCTCAGCTTGGTTTTCCTACCGGTTTATTGAGAATTTCTTTAGAAAAAAGAATAATACCACCCTTATCCGCTACTCTATTTCAGGAGGCGTTCTATTGATCTTTATGGCTTTTTTAGTTCCAAAAGCTACTGCTATTTACCAAATTCCGGAAGCCTATACTTCTCCTACCTTCGGACTGCTTTCCCATAATGAAAAAAATATTGAAGTTTTTGGAGATAAAACTTCAAAAAACAATCGCATTTTACTTATCGGTGACAGCCATGCCCTCAGCATTAAACCTTATTTAGACTATATAGGAAAACGAAATGATTTTTCTTTTTCCACGGTAACCACTGATGGTGTTCTTGCTTTAAAAGGAGTAAAAAGAGAGGACTACACCAGCAATGAAGTGAAGTTTTATGATGCCGCCCAACAGCTCGTGGATTTTACCCAACAGAATATTCAAAAAAACAGGATTATCCTGATCAACAGCTCTTCCTTTATAGAACCTATGTCTGCTTATGAATCTCTGGAAAAACTTGCGAGATCATTACGACCGGATCAAAAGCTGGTTGTATTCAATACTTTTCCATCTATCAACCGGGATCCCGTAAAAGTAAACCGTGATTATATCAAAAGAACTTCAGCCTCATTTAAAATCATCAGTAAAGAAAAAAATAAGCTGGCTTTGGAAAAATTTGCTGCCACTTATAAGAATGTCTATCTCTACGACCTCTCTAAAGGGGAGCTATTTAAAAGCGTACCCTTTTACAAGGATACGCTGATGTATTATAATGACTCCCACCTTAATACCTATGGTGCCGTTTCTCTGGGTAAAGAGCAGGAAAAAGATTTTATGTCTTTCTTTAGTCCTATCCTGGCAGAGAAATAATAATCACTGTATTGTTTTAGGCAGCACTTTTCTGAGTTTTAAAAATACGATAGCCAAACCAAACAGCAATCACCGCAATTCCTGTACGTGCTATCACCATTGGCATAATAGAATCTGCCTCTAAAAAACCTATCAATGCCGACATCAGAAAGGTAACCATCAACTGCATAAATCCAAGTAAAGCAGCAGCAGTACCCCTTCCTTCTTTAAAAGGAGATAAAGCATGTGCTGAGGTAATAGGAAATAAAATCCCTATAGCCAGTAATGATAAATACAGCATTGCAATTTCCAATCCTACAGAAAGGTTTCCGGCAGCAATCAGAATATGGAGTGCACAGACACACAACAACACGAGTGTAGCAATCAATAAAAGCTTTGCATTACTTATTCTTTTAATCAACTTTGGAGTAATATAAGCGGCAGTAATCAACGCTAATGAATTAAAAGCAAATATGAAACTGAAAACTCCGCTGGAAAATCCATGGATCTCCATAAACAGGAATGGAGCATTAGAAATGTAAATAATAAGCGAAGCAAAGGCAATACTTCCAATCATGGTACTGTTGATGAAATCTTTATTTGTAATGATCATTTTCAGCTGATCCTTCAACCCTTTTTCATTCTCAATCTGATCCGGAAGGCTGATTTTAGCATTAGTTTCAGGAACATATCGATATACCATAAAGAGGGTAATGATTCCCATAATAACTAAAAATGCAAATGAGCTGTTCCATCCCCAAAATTTAAGAAATACACTACCCAGTAATGGGGCTACAATGGGAGCAATACCACTGATCTGGGACTGCTGGGAGAAAATAGTAACGGATTTCTGCTTGTCATACAGGTCAATAATGATAGCCCGTCCAATAACAATCCCGGCACTTCCTCCAAAGGCCTGCAGAAAACGCATTGCCCATAACACATAAATATCTGATGTGAAAAATATAGCTGTTGCGCCTACAATAAAAAGTAAAAGACCACAGTACAGCATGGGTTTACGTCCTTTTTTATCGGACAAGGGTCCCCATAATAATTGACCAAAGGCAAATCCGGCAAAGAAAACAGAAATTGAGATCTGTATATGTCCGATATCCGTGTTAAAAATTTGGGCCATGCTTGGGAAAGCAGGAAGATAAAGATCTATACTCAGTGACTCCAGGGTGTTCAGCAGTGCCAGAATAAACACTACAATATTCAAATTCTTCATAAATAGTATAAGCCTTCACAGGCGTTTTTTTCTATCTGCAAAGTTGCTTTAAAAAGTAGAAACACCCAAGACAGGAACTGAAGAAAGACCAGCACAAACTGAGGGTTATTTTTAACACGCTGTGTTTTAGAGCCATTTTAAAGCAATAAAAAAGTAACATTCTGAAGATTAGACTTTTCCGGATCTGAAGCTGTCAGGATTATCTCCCGTATGTTTTTTAAAAAATCGTGAGAAATAAGATGCATCACTGAATCCCAGCTTAAAAGCAATTTCCTTAACCGTTAAAGCACCGAAGCTCAATTCTCTTTTTGCTTCCAGCAGAAGCCGCTGGGCCACCATTTTCTTAATCGTGGTTGCTCTTGACAACCGTACAATATCATTAAGATGGTGAGAACTGACTTTTATTTTATCTGCATAGAACCCGGTATCCCTGTGAACAGTGTAATGTTCTTCTATCAGACTGATCAGCTTCTGGATCCGCTGCCTGTCTTTCATTAAAGGATCCTGCAAATTGATCTGTTCCGCAATGATAATGCAAAATGCTCTTAAATACGTTTTAAGCAGTTCAATTCTTGAAGCCCCTTTATATTCCTGTTCCATAAGTGATATTATGGCAGTACAGGCTTTTTCGCTCTGAGGGTCTAAAGAAAAAGGAGCTGTTCCTCCGGTCAGTATGGATTCAATCGCACAGGCTTCTTTAAATATTTCTCTTGTCACTGCCAGGACATATCCTTTTTCACCCTGTAACCTCATATTAAACACCTGCCCCGGAGCAATGATACAGATCTGTCCGTTACGAAGAAGATGGCTTTCGAAATCCAATTCCAGACGGCTGTTTTCCGGAACCTTACTAAACCATATAATTTCAAAAAAATTATGTCGGTGGATATCATTAAAATTTTCCGGATGCCCCGTCTGTAAGGTACTCAACTGAAATTTCTCAGAAGTCAGATGATGAACGGGAATATTTTTTTCTGATGAATTCATAACGAAATAACGAGTATATAAACGGAAACCACAGCGAAAAAAGCTGCGGTCTCCTACAATATTTACAATTAAATAAATTTTATCCGTTCTGCTGGTTGCCTAAAAAAGCATCCCAGCCCTGAGCTGTAAGGGCCACCAATTGGTTTGATCCTCTTGCTACCATAAAGTTTCCGTCTTCTTTTTCCACAGCATGACCTATAATCGTAAAATCCGGGTGATTTTTAATCTTATCAAAGTCATTAGGAGAAATCGTAAACAGCAATTCGTAATCTTCACCTCCGCTTAATGCCGTCATTACCGGATTTAGATTCATTTCATCGGCAGTCGTAATGGTAAGATTATCCATAGGTATTTTTTCTTCGTAAAGTCTGAATCCCACTTTTGACTGATCTGAAAGATGCAGGATCTCAGAAGCCAGACCGTCTGAAATATCAATCATGGAAGTTGGTTTAATCTCCAGTTGTTCCAAAATAGCTTTCACATCCGTTCTTGCTTCAGGTTTCAGCTGTCTTTCCAGGATATAATCATAGCCTTCCATTTCCGGCTGCATATTAGGGTCGGCAAGAAAAACAGCATGTTCTCTTTCCAGAATCTGTAATCCCATATAAGCACCTCCTAAATCACCTGTCACTACAAGAAGGTCATTGGCTTTTGCACCGCTTCTTTTGACAATATTCTCCCCATTTTCAATCCCTACAGCAGTAATACTCATGACCAGTCCCGAATTGGAGCTCGTCGTGTCGCCTCCAATCAAGTCGACTTTATATCTTGCACATGCTGCCTGAATTCCTGCATAAAGCTCTTCCAAAGCCTCCACCGGAAAACGGCTGGAAACGGCCAGAGATACAAGAATCTGAGTAGGAACCGCGTTCATGGCTGCAATATCGCTGAGGTTTACTACAACAGCTTTATAGCCTAGATGCTTTAACGGAACATAGCCCAAATTAAAATGCACTCCTTCCGCCAGAACATCTGTTGTAAGGACTACTTTTTTATTTTCGGGATTAATAACTGCCGCATCATCTCCTACTCCAAGTTCCGAAGACTCATTGGATAGTGGAAAATACTCTGTCAGATGTTTAATAAGACCAAACTCTCCTAATTTTGAAATGGGAGTCAGCTCCTGTGATTTATCTTCAAACATAAAATTTCTTTTTTGTACAAAGCTCAATGAAGTAATCGTTTTAACGACATTAAACGCTGAACTTTTATTTATTGATTAAATTCCGCCGGATCAATATTATGTGGGTGGAAAGGGAATTTTTTGAAATCCTCTTTTGACAGCACCACGGTTTCCGGGGTTTTATATTTATTCATAGCCTCCACGACATCATCCGGAGGAGTGGTCATTTTTCTCAGCATCATATCAATCCATACCCCTGTAGCTTCAGAAGTTGCACAATGTGCCCCATCCGGAGTATAGAATTTATGAACAAAACGGTAGATAGAGGAATCCTCTGAGCATCCGTCTATTTCCAGGCTTACGATAACCGTCTGATCTGCATAGATCTCTTTAAAGAAAGAATATCTTTCGTGCAGCATAACCGGGCCGATTCCCCATCTGCTTAGTTGGGTAACTCCCATTTTCTCTTTGGTCATAAAGGCCATTCTGGCCTGAGCACAATATTGTACATATGATGAGTTGGCTAAATGCTTGTTGGCATCAAGATCACTCCAACGTACTTCGAATTTATGGTAAAATATCATTTGAAAATCGTTTTTAGGATCATAAAATTATATTCTTCAAAAATACTCAAATAAGATGGTTTATAAAAATTGTACTTTTGGAAAAATAATCTTCAGCATAGGATTGCATATACATGAAACAGATCATTATTATCGGAGGTGGTGCAGCAGGCTTTTTCTGTGCATCGAACCTTGACGAAAAGAAATATAATATTACCATTTTGGAACAGAACTCGGATGTCCTTCAGAAAGTGAAAATATCCGGAGGTGGACGCTGTAATGTGACCCACGCCTGTTTTGACCCACGAGAACTGGTACAGTTTTATCCCCGTGGAAATAAAGAGCTATTAAGTGTTTTCACCAAATTTCAACCGGGTGACACCATGGAGTGGTTCGATCAGCGTAACGTACCGCTGAAAATTGAAAACGACAACAGGACCTTTCCTGAAAGCAATTCTTCACAGACTATTATCAATACTTTTTTGAATGAGACTCAAAAGAAAAATGTCTCTATAAAGACAAAATGTGTGGTCAAAGAGATTGAAAAAACAAATGAAAAGTACATTGTAAAAACCGGTTCAGGGGATTTTGAGGCAGATTATATAGTGTATGCTACCGGAAGTTCTCCAAAATCACTGAAAATTATTGAGACTCTGGGGCATAAAATTATTGATCTCGTTCCTTCTCTTTTTACGTTCAATATCAAAGACGAACTGCTGAAAGATTTGCCGGGAACAAGTTTTGAAAATGCAGAGATTTCAATACCCAAACTGAAAACAGAGGAAAGCGGGCCTCTCCTTATTACGCATTGGGGGCTTTCGGGACCTGCGGTTTTAAAAATTTCTGCCTGGGAAGCTATTAGTCTTGCCAAGCTTAAATACAATATTGAAATTGAAGTTAACTTCATCTCAAAACCGATGGATGAAGCAGAGGAAATATTTCAGCGTTTCAAGGAAAGCAATCCTAAAAAGACTATTGGACAAGCTAAGATCTATGATATCACAAACAGGTTCTGGCAAAAAATACTGGAGGTTTCAAAAATTGACCTTAATAAGCAGGTAGCCAATATTTCCGGAAAGGAAATGCAGAAAATCCTGGAAAGTCTTTGCCGAAAAAAGCTGCAGGTAACCGGAAAATCAACTTTCAAAGATGAATTTGTAACCGCCGGAGGTGTTGACTTAAAAGAGATTAACTTCAAAAATATGTCTTCAAAAATCCTTTCTAATTTCTATATTGCCGGAGAAGTTCTCAATATAGATGCCGTAACAGGAGGTTTTAATTTCCAGGCATGCTGGAGCGAAGGCTGGCTGATTGCACAAGACTTAAATACCCTATAACGATGAAAAAACTAATGACAATTATACTGTGTTTAGGAGCTACGTTGGCTTTTTCTCAAACACAGGAGACCGTACATCAAGCTGACCGCGAGCATCTTGATCCAACAGCTGAAAAGCCCGCAGAATATCCGGGAGGAATGAATGCATTTAGAAAAGAAATCGCACAAAATATAAATATCAAGTCTATCCGGGGAGTAAGTGGTAAGCTCTCATCCTATGCAAAGTTTGCCATTAATGTGAAAGGAGAAATTGAAAGTCTTACAACAACAGGGGGCAATGAAGCTTTTAACAAAGAAGTAGAAAGAGCCATCACATCATTGAAAACCAAATGGACACCGGCTTCTTATCAGGGAAATCTTGTAAAATATTGGTTTACTGTTCCTTTTATTGCCCATTTTGATTAACTAAAATGCTTTCAACCAGAAGAAATACGGCAATTTTCTTTAGAATCCTTTTTATTATCGGATTTACGTATTTCTTTTGGCTGATGCTTAAAATAACCCTGGAATATATTCCGCTGGATCCTAATGTGAGTTTTTTAATGATCAAACAGACTGAGGTAGTACAGAGACCTGAATATCTCATTTTTTTCTATGCTCACGTTTATACCAGTATTTTTGTTCTTCTTTCCGGGTTTTTATCTATTATCCGCAAAAATTTCGGACTCCGTAATTTTCATAGGAATATGGGAAAGGTTTATATTTTTCTCATTCTCATCACAGCTGCCCCATCTGGTATTTATATGGGATTATTTGCTAACGGAGGCCTTTTTTCAAAGGTTTCATTTGTTATTTTAGGCTTTTTATGGTGGTTTTCGACGTATAAAGCGTATCAGCTTGCAAGGCAGAAAAAGTTTAAAGAGCATAAGCAATGGATGTGGCGGAGCTTTGCCCTTACTTTATCTGCGATTACCCTACGAATGTGGAAAGTTATTATCGTATATTTATTCCATCCCAATCCTATGGATGTCTATCAGGTCATTGCATGGCTGGGATGGGTTCCCAATATCCTTTTGATTGAATACTTAATTACCAAAAAACAGATATGAAAATTTTAAATTACACCCTTACCGCTCTATTGGCAGTTTCTTTAATAAGCTGTAAAAAAGATGGAAAAACCAGTGAATCAGGAAAAGATTCTTTGACCGCAAAAAAAGATTCTGTGGTAATCCCGGAAATCTATAAAGAATATTATGGAGTGTATACCGGTGAATTTGCCGGTATGGAAAAAATGATTGACGAATCGGATGGTTCCGAGTATGAAGGGGGATCCTATAAGAGAATTTCCTTAAAGATCAACAGGATAACAAAGGACAGCGTTTATGGACAAAGTATTGTAAGTGGAAATCAACGTCCTTTCAGAGGGGTCTTTAATGAAACTTCAAAATCCTTTGTGCTGGATGAGCCGGGAAATGATAAAACCGATGGCCGGTTTGAAGTAAAACTCAACGGTGACAGCTTAACAGGCAAATGGAACGCTTTCAATAAAACAGCTGTAAAAGCACCTGTTAAAACACTTAAATTAACCAAAAAAGAATTTGTTTATAATCCGAATTTCATGCTGGATAAAGATTCTAATCTGGTAGACTGGTCTAATCCGAAAGAATTTGTAGAAAAATACACCGATGAGGAGACCGGAAAAACAGAAAGCTATAAAACCTCTAAAAACAGAGTGGCCTCTGAAGCTATCTTCAAGCTAAATGCATCTAAGCAGAAACTGACAGAAAAAGATCTTAAAAACCTAAGAAAACTGGACCTCGAGATCATTAAAAACTCTGTATTTGCCAGACATGGTTATTCTTTCAAAAAAGAAACCTACAGAAATTTCTTTGAACAAACAGACTGGTATATCCCGGTTTCCAATAACGTTGATAACGAACTTTCTCCTCTGGAAAAAGAAAATGTTGCCTTACTAAACCGATTTACAAAATATGCAGAGGATAAATATGACAGTTTTGGAAGATAAAATTAAAATAATGAAAAAACATCTGCTTTTATCCCTTGTATTTTTAGGCTTATTTTCTGCCAAGGCCCAACGGGAATCACTTACTAGCACACGTCCGAAAGCGAGTTCTGTTTCTCCTGTCAACACGCAAGTAAAAGATAAAAATCCTGAGTTTCCAGGGGGATTAGGTGCTTTTAGAAAGGAATTCGTAAGTCAGTTCCAAACACAGCCATTACTTGCCCTGGGTATTCAAGAAGCCTCTGCTACCGCAATGTTTGTTGTAGAAAAGGATGGCAGTATGTCTAATATAAAAATAGAATCTTACAAAAATGTAATCATAAGGGATGAATTCATAAAAGCACTCAAAAAAATAAATACCAAATGGATTCCCGGAGAAAAAGATGGGGAAAAAGTGAGGGTCAGAATGAGACAGCCACTGATTTTTAAGACTGTAAAATAGAATACATCAATCTAAATAGAAAGCCTTCAATTTTTTGGAGGCTTTATTTGTACAAGGACATATAGAAACAGACACCCTACGGCATAGCACAAAATATCAATCCAAGAGAAAGAATTTCCAATCACAATATACATCAGGCTTCCGGGCTTGAACCCTAGTTTTTCTGCAATATTAAAGTATTGAGCAAACTCTATCACAAAGGAAAACGCCAGGATGCCGAGAATAAGCTTCCGGTCATTGCTTACCTTTACAAAACTCTTTACGAGGGTATAAAGAAGTAGTACAACAATAACATCACCGAGATAGGCCCTAATAAAAAAGACATTCTTCAGTTCAGTAGCAATTAATACCTCTATCAGGAAAATGAAAATACTGAGAAGCAGATATTTCAGGCTTAATTTAAATTTCATATTGATTATGTATACTGGATCCAGCCCTTTATTATGATAAAATATTGGACATAAAAAATCGGCATTCAAAGAATACCGATTATAATTCTAGGCAAATATATTATTTCTTTACTTTGATCGTACATCCGATAGCAACAGTTTTTGACATTTTCACCGACTCTCCTTTGAGTAAAGCGTTGACAGCGTCCTGGACATAATATTCTGATACATCATTCGGATTATCATAATTATTGTCGATGGCCCCAATATATTTTACAATATTTTTCCCGTTTTCTTTCTGCAGGAGAAAGACATGAGGTGTTTTTGTTGCTCCATACTGAGGATAAATTTTCTGACCCTCATCCACTAAATAAGGGAAGGTAAACCCTTTCTGTTTGGCTCTTTCAATCATCTGCTGATAACCATCCTCAGGCTGTACGTTAGGATCATTGGGATTAATGGCAACTACCGGATATCCTTGGTTTTTAAACTTTTTATCCAGTTCTACAATCCGGTCTTCATACTTCTTTGCATAAGGACAATGGTTGCAGGTAAAAACTACAATAAAACCTTTAGCGGTTTTAAAATCACTTAACGAGACCATTTTCCCATCAATATTTTTCAGCTTAAAATCTGCGGCTTCGTCTCCTACCTCATACCCTTTTGAGTCGATCTTTTCATGCCGAGATGCGTGCTTCTCATCATTCATTGTGGTAAAACTTAAAAGTCCCAGACCTATAACGAATGTTGCTAATAAAATCTTCAAATTCTTCATACTCAATTATTTATTGTAAATTTTCTGTAATTATTTTTTCAAGTTCTTCTTTGCTCATTTCTCCATCATTGAAATATACTTTCTCACCGTTTTTATAAAAAAGGGTAACCGGAATATTTCCATCCCAGTTTTTTTCAAATTTCGGAATCCACGTATTCATTCTTTTAATATCATCAAGCAAAACAACCTCAGCACTAAGATTTTTGGTTTTAATAAATTTTAAAACCCGCTCTTTATCTACCAGTCTGTCTAATGAAACAAGAATCATCTTAAATTTCGGATTGCCTGCATACTGATGATTCACTTCCATAAAATGAGGCAGCTCTTTTACGCATGGAGCACAGGTAGTTGCCCAAAAATTCACTATCAGAAGCTTATCTTTTTCCAGTTGAATTTTCTTTTCCAGATCTTCATATTTCAAAACAGAAACTTCCGTCTGCTGAGCTTTACAAAAGGTACCGAATAGAAAGATGATCAGGATTGTTAATAAATTCTTCATATTCAAATTTAATAAATAATTGTAAACCAGAAACCTGTTCAAATCATTCACTTCAGGAATAGATTGTTTTCATTAACAGGGAATATTAGAGTTTTGTATTTCAATCCCTATCAGATAAAGAAATTTACTAAAAAGCAGCTAATTATTGCTTACTCTTATTTTTAGATCTAGGCCTGGTACCCGTATAACTCATTGTTCCATTTTCGCAAGACATTATTCCCGGGTGTTGCTGAAAAGATTTTTTCTCAGCTTTTATAATGGAATCAGAACGTCTACGGGCAATGGTCGCTGAGTCCACATACGCTTTATATACCACTGCTACAGAATCATGAATTCTTTGTTCAGCCCGTTCTTTTGCTTCTTTGTTACATGAGAATAAAGCAATTAATGAGACTCCTAAAAATATTTTATTCATAGCTATGTTTTTTTCAGCTCACAATCTACAATTTATATTTAAATTCAATGAAGGCTATTACAATAATAAGGCCTTTACCAGCTCCTGATTATTATCATTATGGGTAATACCTTCTCCTCTTTTTATAATAGTCTTAATGGTTATTTGCAGTAAAAAAAGCCATAAATCAATAAGAAACTCTATTTTTCATTAATTATTTTTATTCACACCCGATTTTTTTGATATTTTTACACCCATTAAATAAAGATCATGAAAAAAACTTATTTACTTCTGCCAATTTTCTTTTTGGCTTCCTGCTCAAGCAGTGATGATGATATTGAAGCTGCAATCAATAACGGGAATAATAATAACAACAACAATAATAACACGCCTGTTCTTGTAACCAAGATGGTAGCAGATGGAGATGTATCTACCTATACCTATAACGGGACCAAATTATCTGAATCTAAAAACCTTACAGACGGAACTGTTACCTCCTTTACCTATACAGGAGACCTGATCACCAAGTCGGTTACTACCGGATCCAATTCTACCTCCACCACGACCTATACTTATGACAGCAGCAGCAGATTAAGTAAAAGCACAACTGTACATACGTCTTCTAACCCCTCATCCACTACAGAAATCACATATACCTATCCGGCACCCAATAATGTAAAAATGGTGGTTACTTTATCTACAGGAGGTTCCAGTATGATAAAAACGTATACCCGAAACGCAGTATTAAATGCAGATGGCTCACTAAAAAACTGGACTGAAACGGTGGCAAGTCCTAACCCATCAGGAGGATTTGATACAGGAAACGGCACCTTACAGCCTATCGTTTATGATACCAAAAATGCTCCGTTCAAAAATGTAACAGGATATCTGAAACTGATGGATCAGGAAAATGAAAACGGATCCACGCATAATGTCACAGACTATAAAAATGTGGTTCAGTATTCTATTTCCGGAGGAACCGAATGGACTATATTCAACTCCATTTATGTATACAATGCAAGTGGCTATCCTATAAAAGATACCCGAAAATATTATGATAAGACAGGCAGCTCTGTTACCAGTACAGAAATCACCACCTACGAATACAATCATTTATAATACAGGAGAGCTTTAAGCTCTCTTTTTTATTACAAAAATAGCGGCTATTTCACTCACTATCAGTTGAATTAATTAATAAAATTGTATATTAGCATACAACCAAATTAAAATTATTATGAAAAAGTCAACCCTTCAAAAAAGAAAACTTACAAAAAAAGAAATGAAAGAAATCAGTGGAGCAAGACCACATTGCCCATTGGTATTGAGCTGTTTTGACCCGAATACAGGACAGGAAATGTCCGGAGTCTATGGTATTCAGGACGGACCTTGCTGCTAATTGTCTCAGCATCAAAAAAAATAAGATATTCAAATCTGTAAATCTAATCTCAATCATTATGAAAAATTCAGACATTCAAAAGAGAAAGCTCACGAAGAATGAGTTGAAAGACATCAATGGCGGTGCCGCTGCCTGTGCAGAAGGTTTATGTAAACTGAGAGGAGTAAGCCATTTTTTGATTATTGGCCCTAGAGGCAACGATGGATACTGCTGCTAACAACAATAAAAAATTATAAAAAAATGATTGGATTACCCTCCAATCATTTTTTTTATAGAATTCAGTTTCATTAAAGCTTCAATAGGCGTCAGTGTATTGATATCTATTTTTGTCAGTTCTTCACGGATATTCTCCAAAACAGGATCATCCAGCTGGAAGAAAGAAAGCTGCATGTTTTCTTCTGTTACTCTTTTAATATTCTCAGATGTTCCTCCACCCTGCGTTCTGCTGGCTTCAAGGGTTTTTAGTATTTCATTGGCTCTGTTGACCACTTTTGCAGGCATTCCGGCCAGTTTTGCGACATGGATACCAAAACTATGTTCACTTCCACCCGGAATCAGTTTTCTTAAGAAAATAATATTTCCTTTATTTTCCTGAATAGAAACGTGGAAGTTTTTCACCCTTTCAAAATTCACGGTCATTTCATTCAGCTCATGATAATGGGTTGCAAACAAGGTTTTAGCCTGTGTAGGATGCTGATGAAGATACTCTGCTATAGCCCAGGCAATAGAAACCCCATCATAAGTAGATGTTCCGCGTCCTATTTCATCCAAAAGAATCAGGCTTCGTTCGGAAATATTGTTCAGGATATTTGCCGCTTCATTCATCTCTACCATGAAAGTAGACTCTCCGGCAGAAATATTATCTGTAGCTCCTACCCTGGTGAAAATTTTATCCAATAGTCCGATTTCAGCATGTTTCGCAGGAACAAAGCTTCCGATCTGTGCCAAAAGACAGACAATGGCTGTCTGACGCAGTATTGCCGATTTACCGGCCATGTTAGGCCCTGTAACCATGATGATCTGCTGTGAATCTTTATCTAAGAAAATATCATTCGGAATATATTTTTCCCCTAAAGGAAGTGCATTTTCAATAATCGGATGCCTAGCTTCCTGCAGGTCAATAGCATATCCGTCATTCAAAACAGGTTTTGTATAACTTTCAGAAACAGCCAGTTCCGATAATCCGGAAGCTACATCAAGCTGAGCAATGATATTGGAATTCTCCTGAATCTGGTCAATATAAACCATTGTTTCAGCACAAACATTTCTGTAAAGCTCATTCTCCAGGACACTTATTTTCTCTTCAGCACCCAGAATCTGGCTTTCATATTCTTTTAATTCTTCCGTAATATACCGCTCCGCATTCACAAGGGTCTGTTTTCTTAACCAGTCATTGGGAACTTTATCTTTATGGGTATTTCTGACTTCAATATAATATCCGAAAACATTGTTAAAATCAATTTTAAGGCTTGTAATTCCTGTTCTTTCTATTTCACGCTGGCACATTTCATCAAGGAATCCCCGGCCTTTGTTTTGAAGCCCTCTCAATCTGTCAAGTTCTTCAGAAACATCATTTTTAATGACATTTCCTTTGGCAATGCTTACCGGAAGTTCTTCATTAAGATTATTCTGTAAAAACTTAATCAGTTCTTCCAGGTCATACAGAGGTTCCAGCCATGCCAATACATCGGCATGCGGATGAAGGAGTCCTTTTATTGTATGAATATTGATTAAACTTTGACGAAGGTATCCAAGCTCTTTCGGAGAGATTTTCTCCGCTGCCAGTTTTCCCATTAATCTGTCGAGGTCAGAAATCGATTTTAACAGCTGGCAGATCTCATATTTCAGGCTATCATTTTCATTCAAGAAGTCGATCAGGGAAAGCCTTCTCATAATCTCATCCACAGATTTTAAAGGAAGGATAATTCTCCTTCTTAACAGCCTTCCTCCCATTGGAGTAGACGTTTTATCTATAATATCTAAAAGTGATTTTCCCTGTGGGTTGCTGGGATATACAATCTCCAGATTCCTTAAAGTAAAATTATCCATCATCAGGTAATCTTCCTGTGGAATAACCTGAAGTTTGGTAATATGAGCAAGCAGATTATGATGGGTATCTTCTACCAGATAGGCAAAAATAGCCCCTGCTGCGGTAATGGCTAAGGGTAGGCTTTCTACTCCAAACCCCTTTAAAGAAGATGTTTTAAAATGATTGGTTAATTTCTCATAGGCAAAATTATACTGGAAAGCCCAGTCTTCAAGTTTAAAAGCATTTTTGTTTTTAAACTGTTCAGGAATCTGAACACTTCTCTGGTATATGATTTCACTGGGATCAAAGGTACTGACAATATGTAAAAGCTTCTCCAGGTTTCCTTCGCTCACTAAAAATTCTCCTGTAGAAATATCTACCAGTGCTATTCCGTATTTCTCTTTCTCTTTGTGTAAAGAAAGCAGAAAATTGTTCTTTTTTGAATTTAATACCTGATCATTGAATGTAACTCCGGGAGTCACCAATTCCGTCACTCCTCTTTTTACAATTCCTTTTACCATTTTAGGGTCCTCCAGCTGGTCACATATGGCCACTCTCATCCCTGCCCTTACCAGTTTTGGCAAATAAGAGTCTACTGAATGATGAGGAAATCCCGCCAATTCTATACTTCCGTCCCCGTTAGCTCTTTTGGTAAGGACAATTCCCAGAATCTGAGACGTTCTCACGGCATCCTGCCCAAAAGTTTCATAAAAATCCCCTACTCTGAAAAGTAAAAGCGCATCAGGGTATTTAGCCTTGATGGTATTATATTGAGTCATTAACGGAGTTTCCTTCTTCAATTTTGCCATAGTAAAAAATGAGCCCCAAATTTAAAAAAATAAATCCATGGTTACAGAATTGTTTATCGGTTAATCTTTGATACACTTTTCCCTATCAGGAATTAATTGTATTTTCACCATAAAATACGGTCTATGGAATTTCCTGTTTTAGAAACTGAAAGACTTCTGCTACGCCAGCTTACCTCCGAAGACTCAAAAGACCTTTTTGAGTATTTTTCTTTGGAGGAAGTAATGAAATATTATGATCTGGAAGCATTCAAAACAGAAGAAGATGCTGAAAACATCATCCAACACTTCAACACTGAGTTTGAAAAAGGAAAAGGATTCCGATGGGCACTGGAATTAAAATCTGAAAATAAAGTAATCGGGACCTGTGGCTATCATAACTGGTATCCTGAACATTACAGGGCAGAGATTGGTTATGAACTGAATCCTTTGTTCTGGAGACAATCTTATATGAAAGAAGCTATTCTTCCCATTTTAACATTCGGGTTGGAAACTATGCAGTTACACCGTGTAGATGCCTTTATTGATCCGGCTAATATTTCTTCCGAAAAGCTGTTATCTTCTTTAAACTTTAATGAGGAAGGGACTTTAAAAGATTATTTCTTTGAAAAAGGAAAATTCGTGGATGCGAAACTTTTTGGATTGATTAATAAATAGCGTGAATTTAAAATGTAACGCGTTATTTTTCAGTTTTCAGATGTCTTTCCAAGGCTTCAGAACTCTTCTTATAGGCCCATTCCTGTTTGTAATTTACCCATTTACCTTTAAAAAATTTACGCATAAGTTTATCCGTATATCTCATAATGAAAACGTGATACAGCATATTGGCAAAAACTTTCGGTTTATTGGGAAGGGCTCTTAGGGACAATGAGAAGCCCGGCTCCAGGTATCTGTTGAAGTGCCAGAATGCTCCCGGAATAAAAAGGGCATCACCATGTTCCATGAAAATTTCATAGCCTTTGGCATATTTTAGTGCCGGAAATTTTTCATAATCCGGATTCTCATAGTCCAGATCATAGATGGTATGAACAGACAATGGTACTTTATACAAAAAGGCAGACTGCTTCTGATCAAATAATAAAATTCTCTTTTTCCCTTCAAAATGAATGTGCATAAAGTCTCCCAAATCCACATCATAGTGCATTAAAACATGTGCCTCACTCCCTCCAAAGAACAATGTAGGCAGTCTTTTAAAAAACTTTATCCCTAAATCCGGATAAGTGAAATTCTTAAGCAGCTCCGGAAGCCTGTCTGTAATAATATAAAAAAAGATGCGCAGATCTGAGGGTTTACTTTTTATGGTGTCAATATAATCCTTCATTTTCATCCTCGCCACCGGAGCATCTGAATTCTTTGCTGCATCAGCCGGCTTATTATCATATAACGGAACTTCCTGCTCACCCGCCTTTTCACGGATATAGCTCAGATTCCACAGATCAAAAGCGTCCCATCGGCTGGCAAAATTTTTAATCAAAAGAGGCTTTTGTTTTTTAAAATAATTCTTTTGAAAATCTTCTTTGCTGATATCGTTCACTACATCTACGTTTTCGAGGATCATTATTTTGGTATTTTGTGCGAAATAAAAATAGTGATTTTTTGAAAACTGCGGAAATATTACAGCAAAGAAAAGAAGGCAAAGGACAAAAGAGCGGAAAGATCAAAAACGCTAACTTATACTTTACAGGTCCCCGTATATGAACACTAAATGAAAAAAAATTATATTTGTAGTACAAGCGAATTTATGAGAGCCTATAATACCAAACATTTCCTTAAAATCCTTTTCAGTTTACACAAAAGTGATACTTTAAAAATACTTTTCCCAAGTATGATTCTTATAGGATTATATTCCTGGGGGATTCAATATTTAGAGGTGGAATATTTTCACCTGACTTCAAAATCAGGGATCAGTAATGTAGGGATGATCCATTCTTTACTGGGGTTTGTATTATCGCTCTTATTGGTATTCAGGACAAATACAGCCTATGACAGATGGTGGGAAGGAAGAAAATTATGGGGAAAGCTCGTCAATGATTCCAGAAATTTTGCCATAAAAATAAATACAATTCTTGCTGATAACCGTCAGGATGCCGAGCAAATTGCGAGGTATTTAAAATACTTCCCTCACTTTTTGGCCAAACACCTTTCCAAAGAATCTACAAGACTGGCTTTGGATGAGGATTATTCTGAGATTGAACAATCATTAAAAAACCATGGGCCAAGCGAAATTGTTATTCTTTTAAGCCATAAGCTGAATCAATTAAAAAAAGAAGGTAAAGTTTCAGAGGTTGAAATGCTTTATCTGGACACTCAGCTATCTGGTTTTCTGGATGTATGCGGAGGTTGCGAAAGAATTAAAAATACCCCTATCCCCTATTCTTATTCCTCTTTTATTAAGAAGTTTATTATTCTGTATGTCTTTGCTCTGCCTATTGCTTACGTCATTACTATCGGGTTGTTTATGATTCCGCTTACGGTCTTTGTATATTATGTACTGATGAGTTTAGAGCTTATCGCAGAAGAAATTGAAGATCCTTTTAATAATGATGAAAATGACATTCCTATGGAAATGCTAGCCCAGAATATTGAAAAAAATGTTCATCAGATTATGAGTAAAAAATAAGAAATCAACCTTTTAAAGGCTGATTTCTTTAAGTTCTCCGTCTTGTTTGATTTCTACAAATTTACTTTCCCTGTTCCCGGCTGAATAGCCATAAAAGAAAGTCTGATAAATAGGTGTAGAATATAAATAGCCTCCATATCCGTTATAAGCATCCGAAGTTCCGGTCTGCTGCTGGTAACTTGCTGTTGCGGTAAAATTAACAATCGTTTCCAGATAATATTTCCCGGGCTTTAATTTTTCGAATTTAAAACGTCCGTAGTCATCAGTTAAAGCTTCGAGCTTATATTTAAAGGCATCTTCGGACATATAAACGGTAGTTTTTTTATTCTCATACTTTTTTCTCATATTATAAAACTCTTCAAAATAAGGAGTTACCGGAAAAAGCATTACAACAGTTCCTTTGGGGGCATAATGCTTCTGGCCAAGCAGCGGCTTGATTCCCCAGTTGTTTTTTTGTTTCGTAGAAGCGACTCCTTCAATAGTAGAATTCCCAAAAGAAAGCATCTCCCTGGCCATCTTTTTGTCAAAAAAAGCCTGTGGATAATATGTGTTCTGAGCTTTTGAATACATGAAGGCAAGCATCAGTGTGAATAAAGTGAGTAATTTTTTCATTGTTAATTTTTGAATCAAATATAACTATTTTACTATTTTTGAAATAAAAATAGCTATGAAATACTTTTTTATATTATTTTTCTCCACGTCCGTTGCTGTTTTTGCTCAGAAACCCTGCGGATATAAAGACGGATTACAGGAAGGAAGCTGTAAGGAATTCTATGAGAACGGACAGGTAAAAAATGTGGTGGAATGGAAAAAAGGAAAAATGGAAGGGGATGCTGTTTTTTACTATGACAATGGAAAAATACAAACCAAAGGACAATATAAAAAAGGCTTCAAGGTAAAAGAATGGTCTTATTATGGTAAAGATGGTATTCTGACCTCTCAGGAAGTTTTTACCAACGGAGACAAAAATATATATGACAACAGCTTTACAGGTACTTTTTACTATCCCTCAGGAAAAGTAGAAGAAATCTCCCATTATAAATTTGCAAAGTTGCATGGAGAAACCAGGGTGTTTCATGAAGATGGAAAATCCATAAAGCAAATCGGATATTATGACAATGGTCTTGCTACCGGAAAATGGAAAACATTCTATCCGTCCGGAAAATTAGAGCGGGAAACAGAATTAGCCAACGATAAACGTAATGGCAACAGAATTTCTTACCGTGAAGACGGAAGTATTGAAAAAACAGAGGTCTACAAAGACGGAAAATTAATCTCAACAAAATAATACAATTGGTACAGAAATTAAAGCTGGAAGAACTTAACAGAATAGATGTTGAAACATTTAAAAGAGTAGAGAAGATTCCATTAGTCATCATTCTAGATAATCTTAGAAGCATGCACAATGTAGGGGCAACATTCAGAACGGCAGATGCTTTTTTAATTGAAAAAATTATTCTTTGTGGAATCACTCCGCAACCGCCTCATCGTGAGATTCATAAAGCAGCGTTAGGTGCTACGGAAAGTGTAGACTGGGCACATGAAAAAGATATCAATACAGCTATTGCTGATTTGAAAAGCAAAGATTACGAAATTATAGGGATTGAACAGACCACCAACAGTCAGATTATTACAGATTTCACGATTGACAGATCAAAAAAATACGCCCTGATTTTAGGAAATGAAGTAGAGGGAATCAGTGATGAAGCATTACCCAATATTGATGTATTCCTGGAAATTCCACAGCTTGGAACAAAACATTCTCTGAATGTAAGTGTATGTGGCGGAATTGTCATGTGGGAATTTGCGAAAGCCCTAAAATAAAAAAACTGCATATGTCATTAATAGACAGTGCAGTTTGAAATAAATCTAATAAAAAGTAAAAATGAAAGGCGACAAAGGTACTTTTTTTTTCGGTACGAACAAATTTTGAGGTCATTTTTTTTGTTTGATCTCAAAAAAAGTCGCGTTTTCAGAAAAAGTTTCATTTAATTTTTTATAAATTAGCACAATGTTTATCAAGGACTATATCTCAAAAGACTTCCCATGTTTTAGCTTATCTGATTCAATAGAGTCAGCAAGGAATATGTTAGAAGATTTTGGATATTCCCACATTTTCATTAAAAAATCCCACCATTTTTATGGGGCCATTGCCAAAGACTTCCTTTATGAGGAAGATGGAGGTACACTGAAGGATCTTGAACACCAGCTTGAGCGGTTTGCCATTCTGGAAGACAGCAATGTCATGGACAGTATCCGTCTGTTTTATACTTTCAGTTCTAACGTGATCCCGGTAATCAATAAGAATGAAAAATATTTAGGGTATATTACCTGTGAAGATGTTTTTCAGGATCTTTCCCGATATCCTTTATTTTCAGAAACAGGGGCTATTCTTACCATAGAAACTCCTGCCAGAAAATATTCGATGACCGAGATTGCCAATATTATTGAAAGCAATAATTCAAAATTTTATGGGGGATTTATAAGTTTTATGTCTGATGAAGTTATTCACATCACCATAAAGATCAGTAATGAAAACCTGGCCTCGATAGATTCAACTTTTGACCGGTATGATTACAGAATTGTTGAAAAATATTATTCTGATGAGAAATCCGATCTGTTTAAAGACCGATTTGGTTTTTTTCAAAAATTCATAGAAATATAACATGAAGGCAGCTATATATTCTCAGAAAAAAGATCTTGATACTTTTTTATACTTAAGCAAGTTTATCTCTGAGCTTGAAAGCAGGGGTGTAAAATCCGTTCTGTATGATGAAATGGCTGAAGCGCTTCAATTTTCGAAAATTTTCGAGACTTTTAACAATAAGCAGGATCTTGTGGATAAAGAAGTGGATCTTTTCTTCACTTTTGGTGGAGATGGGACCATTGTTAATTCTTTAACCTTTATTGAAGATCTTGAGATCCCTGTCGTAGGTGTCAATACCGGAAGACTAGGATTTTTAGCTTTTTTCACCAAAGAAGAAGCATTCAAAGAATTAGATTCTATCTTAAAAGGAGATGTAAAAACAAGCCGCCGTTCTGTGATAGAAGTGGTTTCTCCAAAGCTGGAAGGCTCTTTTCCTTATGCACTCAATGATGTTACCGTTTCCAGGAAAGAAACAACATCAATGATTACTGTAGATTCATTCATCAACAATGAATTTCTGAATGTATTTTGGGGAGATGGTGTGATTATTTCAACACCCACCGGCTCTACGGCCTATTCACTAAGCTGTGGCGGACCTATTATTTCTCCCAACAACGAAAACTTCGTCATCACTCCTATCGCTCCTCACAACCTGAATGTGAGGCCGTTAGTGGTTAATGATAAAGTAGAAATAAAATTCAAAGTAGAAAGCCGCGTACCCCAATATTCTCTTTCCTTAGATTCCAGGTTAATACATATTGAAACAGATAAGGAAATCATCATCAGGAAGGCAAGTTTTCAGCTTCTTCTGGTACAGCCGAATAATTTAAGTTTCTACGAAACCATTCGCCAGAAGCTACTTTGGGGAAGAGACAAAAGAAATTAGTCATTTCCTAAAAATGATTACCTTTACAGGAATAAAAAAACACCTAATAAATTTATAATAAAAAGTAAAACATGAGCAGAATTTTTCCGGCAGGAGTTGCCACAGGTCAGTTAGTTACTGATATTTTTCAGTATGCTAAAGAAAACAAATTTGCATTACCTGCAGTCAATGTAATTGGATCAAGCAACGTAAACGCTACTATGGAAACAGCAGCAAAATTAAATGCTCCTGTAATTATCCAGTTTTCAAATGGCGGAGCTGCTTTCAATGCAGGAAAAGGATTAAACAATGACGGACAAAAGTCTGCAGTCTTAGGAGCTATCGCAGGAGCAAAACATATTCATACTCTTGCAGAAGCTTACGGAGCAACAGTAATTTTACACACAGACCACTGTGCAAAGAAATTACTTCCTTGGATCGACGGATTAATGGATGCTAACGAAGAATTCTTCAAGCAGACAGGAAAATCTCTTTACTCTTCTCACATGCTGGATCTTTCTGAAGAATCTTTAGAAGAAAACCTTCACATCTCAGCTGAATATTTCGAAAGAATGGCTAAACTTCAGATGACTCTTGAGGTAGAAATCGGAGTGACGGGAGGAGAAGAAGACGGTGTTGACAATTCAGACGTTGATAACTCTAAATTATATACTCAACCGGAAGATGTAGCCTATACGTATGAAAAACTAAAAGCTATTTCTGACAACTTTACAATTGCTGCGGCATTTGGTAACGTACACGGAGTTTACAAGCCTGGAAACGTAGTTCTTACACCAAAAATCCTTGACAATTCTCAGAAATATGTTCAGGAAAAATTCGGAACTGCTGCCAAGCCGATCAACTTTGTATTCCACGGAGGTTCAGGATCTACTTTAGAAGAGATCAGAGAAGCAATCGACTATGGAGTAATCAAAATGAATATCGATACTGACCTTCAGTTTGCTTATACAGAAGGAGTAAGAGATTATATGGTAAACAATATCGATTATTTAAGAGCTCAAATCGGAAACCCTGAAGGAGAGGAAAAACCTAACAAGAAATTCTATGACCCAAGAGTTTGGGTAAGAAAAGGTGAGGATACATTCTCTACAAGATTGGTGAAAGCATTTGAAGATTTAAATAACGTAAATACTTTAAAATAAATTTGTAAAAAGTAAAATGTATAAAATACAGGGCAATTCTAACACTCTGTTTTTATACATTTTACATTATACATCGTACATTAATACAAATAAAAAATGGCATTCGACTGGTTTAAAAGAAAAGCAAAAAACATTACCACTTCTACTGATGAAAAAAAGGATGTTCCAAAAGGCCTTTGGCATCAGACTCCATCTGGAAAAGTTGTGGAACACGATGAACTAAAGAGAAATAACTATGTTTCTCCTGAAGACGGATTTCATGTGAGAATAGGAAGTGCAGAATTTTTTGACATCCTTTTTGACGAAGGTAAATTTACCGAACTGGATGCTAATGTTGAAAGTATTGATATCTTAAACTTCAAAGATACAAAGCCTTATAAAGACCGTTTAAAAGAAGTAAGAGCGAAAACAAAACTTACAGATTCTATCAGAAATGCTGTAGGTACTGTAAAAGGAACTGAAATGGTGGTTTCTTGTATGGATTTTGCTTTTATCGGAGGATCTTTAGGTTCTGTAATGGGTGAAAAGATCAGAAGAGCAGTAGATTACTGTATTCAGCACAAACTTCCTTATATGATCATCTGTCAGTCTGGAGGAGCAAGAATGCAGGAGGCTACTTATTCTTTGATGCAGCTGGCTAAAGTTCAGGCTAAGCTTGCTCAGCTTTCAGAAGCAGGGCTTTTATACATCGCCTACCTTTGTGACCCTACTTTTGGAGGAATTACAGCTTCTTTCGCTATGACTGCTGATATCATCATGGCTGAACCGGGAGCTCTTATCGGATTCGCGGGACCAAGAGTTATCCGTGAAACGATCGGAAGAGACTTACCGGAAGGATTCCAGACATCAGAATTCTTACAGGAGAAAGGATTTGTAGACTTTATTGTAAAAAGAACTGAAATTCAGGATACTGTAGCTAAAACGGTTAATTTTTTAGCGGTAAAAGCATAGTATCTTTAACCTAAACAATACAATCTCTCTCTAATTGGGGAGAGATTTTTATTTATGAGGACTTTTAAAATAATTTTTGATACCATCCGGAGTATGAGTTTTAAAAAGATTATACGTCTTTTATCGCTCGTTCTCCCCCATCCTCTTTTTGCCATATTAAGCTTCCATGCCACGGTTCAGGCTTTCACCATTGCACAGAAGAAATTCCCGGCAACAGCTTCCAACAATGGTATAGGAAATGCTTTCAGACATGCATTATGGTGTTGTTTTATCACCTCATACTGCTGTAAGGTTTCCTCCCCTAAAAAGGCACTGGATTTTTGCAAAAGAATAACGGATATGCATGAAGAACTGTTTCCCAATAAACCCCTGGAAACAAAAATGGACCTTCATAATAACAAAATAGGGATGGATTATTTTATGGAACTTCTGCCGGGTATTCACCGTCAGTTTTTTGAAAAGAGCTTCTTCATTGATGGGTTGGTAAAGAAAATGGACGATGCTAAAGTCCTGAAAAATCTGGATGATGATTTTTCAGGTCACCTGGTCTATCTGAAAGAGTAAATTCTTCTATTCTACCTACAAAGAACCCACAGAGGATATAACCTTCCGGATATTTTTGTTCGCAAAGGCATTTCATTCAGCTATATCTTTCAGTTGAAGGTCCGCCGCCCTCTGCGAGTGTAAAATTCCTCATTAGGAAACTTTGCAGGCTCTGCGTTATAATAAACCTGTATAAAACATTTACAGGACAGAAATCAAAGATTTTCAAAACTTTAAGGGCTCTTCTCAGCTGTATGATATTTACTTTACAGAAACTTAAGTGTTTAATTATTTTGTCCCCTTTGTGGTTTAAAGTATTTTTGATAAGTTTAAACAATTAATTACATCGGATGGTTCTCAGCAGAATTTGGTCGGCTTTTATTATCATTGCCATTGCCATTGCAAGTATAAAATACATTTCATCAGGTCACTACAAAACCATTTTCAATGATATGGTGGTAGGGAAAGGTGGAGATACGGTTCAGATAGCATCACAGCAGATGAGCACCCTCACTCCCATCGTCAGAGACAGCCTGATGAAGAAAAATGATTTTGCAGACAGCAGAATTCACTATAAAACAGACTCTTTAAAGCAGAATGTAAAAGTTTACCGTGTTCAGGAGGCCGATGGTGTCATTGGAACTTCGGAAACAGCTGTAAAAATATGTATAGGCCTTATCGGGATCATGACCCTTTTCATGGGATTTATGAGTATTGCTGAGAAAGCTGGAGGAATCAATCTTCTGAGCCGTTTTATTCAGCCTTTTTTCTCAAAGCTTTTCCCCGATATCCCTAAAAACCATCCCGCTTTCGGGCATATGCTGATGAATTTCAGCGCCAACCTTCTGGGACTTGATAATGCGGCAACACCTTTTGGATTAAAAGCCATGGAAAGTTTACAGAGCTTAAACCCCAATAAAGATACCGCCAGCAATTCTCAGATCATGTTTCTCTGCCTTCACGCCGGAGGAATGACCCTGATTCCCGTATCCATTATTGCTATCAGGGCATCAATGGGCTCAAAAACGCCTACTGATATCTTCCTTCCCTGTATGATTGCCACTTTTGCAGCCACATTAGCTGCAATGATTATCGTTTCTTTATATCAGAAGATCAATCTGCTTCGCCCGGTAGTTATTGCTTATGTAGGAGGAATTTCTGCAGTGATCGCTTTACTGGTCGTTTATCTGGTACAGCTAAGCAAGGATGAGCTGGATGATTTCAGTAAAGTATTAAGTAACGGACTGATTCTCTTTATATTTCTAGCAATCGTATTAGGTGCCGTCTATAAAAAGATCAATGTTTTTGATGCTTTTATCGAAGGAGCAAAGGAAGGTTTTACCACCTGTGTAAAGATCATCCCTTATTTAGTGGGAATGTTAATTGCCATCTCGTTATTAAGAACTTCCGGTGTTTTTGATGTAATCATTGACGGAATGAAATGGGTTGCCCATGTTGCCAGCCTGGACCCCCGATTTGTTGACGGGCTTCCCACAGCACTGATCAAACCTCTATCTGGTTCGGGAGCAAGAGGAATGATGGTAGATACCATGAGTACTTTTGGTCCGGACAGCTTCCAGGGACAACTCGCTGCTGTTCTGCAGGGAAGCTCAGATACCACGTTCTACGTGATCGCCGTTTATTTTGGCGCCGTAGCTGTAAAGAACACGAGATACACGGTAATTGCCATGCTTCTCGCCGATCTGGTGGGTATTATTACGTCTATCGCTCTGGCGTACTTATTTTTCGCATAAATAATAGTATGTTAATAAAACAAATCCTCTAAGTTGAAAAATATAAAATATGGATTTTTTCTAAAATCCTTGAGTTTATATGAAATAGTTTTACCTAGCTTAATTCTACTTGTAGAAATTCTTATTTACTATTTAAAACTTAATCAAATCCATTTAGAAATTGAAAAGGTGATCGGTTCAATAACTTTTATGTTTCTTTGGTGGGTTCCAATTTCAACTCCATTATCAGAAAAATTTAGGAATATCTATTTTTCTTTATTTTGGTTGGTAATTTGTACATTATGGTTAACAATACCAGGGGATTTTAAAATGTCTATTTTGCCACTTTTAGTATTTACATTTATACAAATTATCCGTTTAATTTTTAAATGGGTTTATAAAAGGGAGCCTATTCCTTTATTGATTAGCAAATTTATAACTCATCGATATAGTAAAATAGAGAACAGAGAATCTGACAAAAACGACATTGGTTTTAGTATACTAGTTTTTATTATCGGTGGTTTCCTTTCTATTTTCGTTGTAAACTGACCAATTATTAGCAAAATATAGATAATATTAAAAAAAATAAATATGATTACAGATAAAGAATTTACGCTACGACTCATCCGTCAATTGACCCAGGCATTGGAAAAGCTTATTTTAGATAAACCGGAAGAAAGCTTAATGCAGAAAGAACTGGATTTTGATACATTGATGAGGGATATTTTTAAGATGAGTTTTACCGAAATCTCTTCAAAGCCTAACCAAGAACTGATAGACATGGTCAACGAAAGACAGGAAAGGGATCATAAAGATTATTACGAAATGCTGGGTAATCTTTTCTATTTCACGGGGAAACAAGGTCAAAACAATGATTTTCTGGATAAAGCAAAAACATTTTATGAGCTGTATCTTCAGACCAGCGGAATTTTTGCCCTTCCTGTCATCAACAGAATTAATGAAATAAAAAAAGCACTTGAATAAAGTGCTTTTGTATGTTTAAAATGTTATTTTGTAACTTCCTGTGGAGGATGTATTGGCTCTTTCTGCCTTTACATACTTCTTGACCCATGAAACGGATGTAGAAGATACACAAGGGTCTGAAACACCTCCTGATCTTCTTGCAGAAACCACATTTCCTGCTTTATCTACGGTATAAGCAATGGTAATAGATCCGCTTGCGGTACAGCTATGAGCAGGCTGAGCTCCTCCTCGGCCCATTGTTCCCGGAATATAGCCAACAAGTTTTCTGTCTATCCCTACCTTACTGTCTCCATTTCCATCTCCTCCTAAAGGATCTCCGGCATTTCCAATACCATCTCCGGTCCCCTGGCTTCCCGCTTTTGTTCCTCTTCCTTTGATCAGGTTTCCGATAGCTGCATTCCCTTTTCCATCCCCATTTCCGGTTTTGGAATTAGCAGTGGCAGCCCCTGCTTTTTTAGTATTTTTAGAAGCACTGGTACTGGTAGCTTCTTTTTTCTCAGCTTTTTTTGCCTCCTCTTTTTTGGGAACCGTTGTTTTCGAATTATTTCCTGTGATCACTTTTTCCTTCACTTCAGCTTTCTTGGGTTCAGGTGCAGGCTCGGGCTTTACAACCGTCTTTGTTTCAGGAACGGGTGTTTCCGCCGGCTCGGGAGTAACCTCCTCCGTAGCAGCCGCTAAACTGCCCGGTTGCTCGGCCGGTTCTTCAATTCCCTTTCCATTTCTATTGTCACCGAAATTAACAAGCATCGTTGTGATGACCTCCGGATCTTTATCCAGTTCGGGTTTTAATTTATATAAAAAAACAAAAAGCAAAACGGCGGACCAAATAAGGACAGTAAGCAAAGCACTCTTTACCCTATCTTTATTTTCTTCGTTTTTGTTTGCAGTATAGCTTCTCATCTTCAATGATTCTTACTTATTTATCTTTAACAGTTGCAATAGCAATATTAAGCTTGTTTTTCTCAGCGATTTCCATCACAAAAACCACATCCTTATGCAGTGTATTTTCATCTGCTCTGATGGTAAAAGACTTATTGGTCTGATTGGCTAGCTTATTAACAATAATCTGCTCCAGCTCGCCTTTATTCACCGGATTATCATCTACAAAAAATGAACCATCAGGCTTAATGCTTACCGTTAAAGGATTAGGAATATTATCCTCAGTCGCTCCGGCCTTTGGAAGATTCACCTCTATTGCACTTTGGTTAGCTGCAGAGGAGGTGATCATAAAGAAGATCAGCATCAACAGGATAACATCTGTCATCGCTGCTAAACTGAATTCCGGATTCGCTTTATTTCTTCTTTGAATTTTCATCTGTTTCTTCTAATAGGTTAATGGTCAGATGGAATCGCTCACTTAATAATTTCCTGAAAAGATTTTTGGGGTAGCGATTTCATAAGAAAGATTTATAAAGGTTTGTTGATAAGATCTAAAAATTCTCCAGACATATTCTGAGCTTTCAATACAAACTTGTCAATTCTTGTTAAAAGAATATTGTAGCAAAAATTGGCAGGAATAGCAACTGCCAAACCTACAGCTGTTTGCCCTAAAGCGGTATAAATACCTTCTGAAAGTGTTTTTGGAGAGAAAGATCCTGTTGCATGTGATAGATTAAAGAATGCAATAATCATCCCGATCACCGTTCCTAAAAGTCCTAACATCGGAGCAATACTAGGAACCACCGCCAAAAGATTAAGGTTTTTCTCCATATTGGCCACTTCTACCTGAGCCTGAGCCTCCATTGCACTCACAATATCAGAAACAGGACGTCCTAATCTTGAAATTCCCTTTTCTAAAATTCTTCCCTCCGGAGAGTTTTGCGTTTTGCAATAATCTGCAGCCGCTTCAATCTTTCCTGCTTTCACGAAGTCTTCAATATTATTCATGAAGTTGGAATCCGTTTTTGACGTTAATCTTTTAATAAAGAAGAATCTTTCAAAAAACAGATATAAAGAAAACACTCCCAACAACAGTACAATAGCCATCACTATTTTAGCGAAAGCTCCTCCGTGGAACATGATCTTCCAAAATGAAAATTCTAAATTGTCTGTAGCAACTACGGGTGTAGCAATTTGCGCAAATAAAATCTGAGTAAGTTCCGTTAACAGCATTAATGTGAATTTTATAAAAGTTTTAACGACAAATGTAGTGGAATATTATGAATTGATATCTTAAAAATTGCTTAAAAACAACTTAAAGTTTGTTATCAAATGACAAACAGCAAATATCTTTCCAAAAGAAATTTTGAAAAGATATTTGATATAAAAAATTAGGAGTAGCGACGTTTAGTCTTCGTCTACCTCAATATCATCCTGGCTGAATTCGCACTTTAACCTAAAAGGAATCGGTGTATCAGATCCCGTGTAGAAATCATCAATGGTTCCTTTCCAGATGACCTGAAGCTCGCCTTCTTCGTTTTTCTCAAAAAGAAGCTCATTATCATAGATGTAGGCATCTTCGTCATCGAATAGGTCTACTTCTGTATAAGTTTCCTCATCAGAGTCACTGATTGTTATCGTTTTGCCTTCCAGTTCTGATGTTTCAATCGGAAAATCGAAAACTTCGAGTGAAAGCTGTGGAAAGTTGTACTGTAATGAATCATCATCTACGTGATCCAAACTGTCATCCGTTATAATTTCAACCTCTAAAAAATGTTGCTGGTTGCTGTAGACTGCTTTACAATAAGTATTTCTGATATTGTACTTTAATGTTTCGTCCGGATGGTAAATTTTTAAAATCCCTTTCATTTTTTCTTAAAAAAGAACTGTAATAATATGATTGTTAAATGCTTTAGACAAAGATAAAAAATTGATTCAAAGTTAAAAGGATTTTGAAAATAATTTTTTAATTCAAGTTTAATGATGGGTCTGAATCACCCAATAATACTTACTTTTGTTTCATAAAGATTCTGAAAATGAAAAATGTTTTATCGAAAAGTATTTTGGGATTGGGATTGATGATAAGTCTTGCATCCTGCAAAAAGACCGATTCTCCCCTTACCAAAGTTACTCCTACCAATCTGGATTCCATTGCCTCCAATTATTATGAACAGTATCTTAAACTATATCCTTTGGATGCTACAGCCCAGGGAGATACAAGATACAATGACCAGCTTCCTATTAATATTGATAAAGATTTTATTTCAGGAGAAGTGGCTTTCTACAATTCGGTACAAAAACAATTGGATAATGTAGATTACAAGAGCCTTTCCGACGAAAACAAAGTCGTTTATGATGTGCTGGATTATACTTTAAAAGATAAAATTGAGGCCTATGCCTATCATCCGGAATATATTCCTTTTACTCAGTTTGGAGGTCTTCCTTTAAATTTCCCGCTGTACGGAAGTGGAGAAGGAAGCCAGCCTTTTAAAACGGAAAAAGATTACAGCGACTGGCTGAAAAGAATGGAAAAATTTCCGGCATGGATGGATTCAGCAGCAGAAAACTTCCGTGAAGGGATCAACAATAAAGTTGTTCTTCCCAAAAAACTGGTTGTCAAAATGATTCCCCAAATGACCTCTCAGGAAATTATCACCCCTGATATGGAAAAAAATATTTTCTACGGTCCTATTAAAAACTTCCCGAAAAGTTTCACCCAGGCTCAGAAAGATAAATTTTCAGAACTTTATAAAGACGCCATTACCAAAAAAATCATTCCTGCTTATACTAAAATGGGTAATTTCCTGGAAAAGGAATACCTTCCAAAAGCAAGAGATAATGACGGCTACAACAGCCTTCCCAATGGAAATGAAATTTACGGCTATTATGTAAAAAGCTGGACTACTACTAAAAAATCACCGGAAGAGATCAACAAAATCGGACAGCAGCAGGTAGCTATGCTTCGTGCAGAGATGGAAAAGGTGAAAAAACAGGTAGGTTTTACAGGAACACTGGAAGAATTCATCACTTTTGTTAAAACTGATCCCAAAGCAATGCCTTATAAAACCTCTAAAGAAGTTTTAAATGGCTTTAACAGTATTTTAGCCAAGATTACCCCGAAGCTGAAAACAATGTTTAATGTCACGCCAAAAACCAAATTTGAGATCAGACAAACGGAAAAATTCAGAGAGGCCAGCGCCAGTGCTGAATACATTCCCGGAACTCCGGACGGGAAAAGAGCAGGTATTTTTTATGTTCCCCTTCCCGATCCTTCAAAATTCAATGTTACTTCAGGAATGGAGTCCCTTTTCCTTCATGAAGCCATCCCTGGACATCACTATCAGGTTTCTCTTCAACAGGAGAATACAAACCTTCCAAAATTCATGAGATTCGGATGGTTTGGAGCCTACGGAGAAGGATGGGCACATTATTGCGAAACCCTCGGCCCTGAATTCGGATTATATACAGATCCATATCAGAAAATGGGATACCTGAGTGACCAGATGCTGAGAGCAGTAAGACTGGTCGTGGACACAGGTATACACACCGGAAAAATGACCAGAGAAGAAGCCATTAAATATTTCTTAAGTAATATTTCTTATGATGAAGGGTCTGCTACCGCAGAAGTGGAAAGATATATGGCTATGCCTGGCCAGGCTCTAGGCTATAAAATAGGATCACTAAGAATCCGGGAATTAAGAGAGAAGTATCAAAAAGAACTTGGAAACAAGTTTAATCTGGCCAGCTTCCACGATGAAGTATTAAGCCAAGGATGCCTTCCTCTGGAGGTTCTGAACAGAAAAATGGAGCTTTGGGCTAAAAAACAAAAATAGGTTCTTGATCTAGATAAATTAAAAGGTGCTGAATTAAACAGCACCTTTTTTCGTTCAAGAAATTTCAATAATTTTAAAATTAAAATTAAGATATGATCATAGAGAGTCTGAGATCTCTTTACAGTAGAGATTTAAATAAATTAAAAACAGAAATTGAAGCCTATCAAAATGAGGAAAATCTATGGAAGACCGATAAAAACATCGCCAATTCCGGAGGCAATCTCTGTCTCCATCTGGTAGGAAACCTTAACCTTTTTATCGGAACAGAACTGGGAAAAACCGGGTATGTAAGACATCGTGACCTTGAGTTTTCCTTGAAAGACATTCCCAAAGCTGAGCTAATTGAAAAAGTTCAGGCAACCCTATCTATGGTAGACACTGTTCTCAGCCAGCTATCTGAAGAGGATCTCGGTAAAGAATACCCTCTTGTGGTTTTTGAAGATAAAATGACCACAGATTATTTCCTGATCCACCTGGTCGCTCATCTGGATTATCATTTGGGGCAGATTAATTACCATAGAAGACTATTAGACATTTAGGCTTCCATATAGCATCACAGGGTCTCTGTATCCGTATTTTTAGGTTTTCAAAGGCATTTGATTCAGCAAAGAGACGGTTGTACTGCTCAACGAAGTGCCCTTGCGAGCCATTTCAATGCGATTTGTTATAAAATCTTTGTGAGCATTGCGTTAAAAATGCAATCATTACTTTTCAAACAACATTTTGGTGATAAAATCTTTCTCCCCTTTTCCTCGGGCCGGTGAATATTCTCTGCCATAGAAAATAATCTGAAGATGAAGCTTATTCCACACCTCTTCCGGAAATAAATTCTTTGCATCGCGTTCAGTTTCCACCACATTTTTTCCTGATGTCAGCTTCCACTGTGTCATTAAACGATGAATATGAGTATCTACCGGAAATGCCGCGAACCCGAATCCCTGGCTCATTACTACGGAAGCCGTTTTATGCCCCACTCCGGGAAGTGCTTCCAGTTCTTCATATGTTTGAGGAACTATTCCTTGATGTCTTTCTAATAAAAGCTCTGCCATTCTTTTTAGATTTTTGGCCTTGGTATTGGACAGTCCTATTTCTTTAATCAATTCTTTGATCTGATATTCTTCCAGTTTCGCCATTCTTTGTGGCGTTCCTGCTACGGCAAAAAGATCAGGAGTAACCTGATTTACTTTTTTATCAGTAGTTTGCGCAGAAAGTGCAACAGCAACCATTAGCGTATACGGATCGGTATGATCCAATGGAATAGGTGTAGTGGGATATAATTTATCCAGTTCTATCTGAACGAGCTCGGCTCTTTGCTTTTTTGTCATGTAACCCTTAAATTTGAACAAAATTAAATCATTATGCTGAAAGTTGGAGACAAATTACCTGAATTTGAAGGAATAAATCAGGATGGAGAAACAGTATCCTCTTCAAAGTTGATTGGAAAAAAACTGGTTGTTTTCTTTTATCCGCAAGCCAGTACCCCAACATGTACTGTAGAAGCCTGTAATCTGAGTGACAATTATTCCAAACTTGAAAAAGACGGGTTCCAATTATTGGGAGTAAGTGGAGATTCTGTAAAGAAACAGAAAAATTTTCACAGCAAATTTGCATTCCCTTATGACCTTATTGCGGATGAAACCCGTAATATCATTGATAAATTCGGAGTTTGGCAAGAGAAAAAAACGTTTGGAAAAACCTATATGGGAATAGTAAGAACGACCTTTATTTTTGATGAAAACGGAATCTGTACAAGAGTGATTGAAAAAGTAACTTCAAAAACAGCTGCCGAGCAAATTTTGGAGGGATAGTCTTGTAATACAAATAGATTCGCAACAGATGTTTGTGAATCTATTTGTATTTTTATTTATAATTATTACTCTGTTTCGTAATAGTTTAATTCTTCATCCTCACCGGGTAGGGTAACATGTTTTTGAAATTTCAGTCCCAGTTTCTCTATCAGTTTTTGAGAAGACACGTTATCTTTTGAAATGATAGCAGATATTTTTGACAGTCCAAATTCTTCCATCCCAATGGATTTAACCTTTTGAGCTGCTTCATAAGCATATCCCTTACCTTCAAACTCTTCCAAGAGAGAATATCCTATATCTACTACATCAAGGCCTTCTCTCTCAAAGATCCCTACTCCACCAATTTTGTTATTGCCTTCTTTGGTCATGACAAGATAATTTCCATACCCTAATCTTTCAATCTGCGGAATAAATCTGTTTCTGATATAGTCTTCAGCATCCTCAAGTGTTTTAATATTACGGTCACCAATATACTGGATAAACTTGGGTCTGTTGTAAAGTTCAAAAATAAGTTCCTTATCTTCCAAAGACATTGGACGGAGAATCAATCGTTCCGTTTCGTAAAATTTATTTTCGCTGGGTTGTTTTTTTAGGCTCATCTTTTGGTTCTTGTTTTTTCTCGATCTTTAAAAGACGGGGGTTATTAGCACATTTTTTATTATAAAGCTCAATATAGGTTCCATTATCTTTCACCTGGATTATTTCACCTGTAGATTTACTTACAGTCAATGTATAATGAGTTTTTTGATACGGACATTCTTTTGAAGTCAGTTTACCAAGATCCAAATAATAATGAGTCCGGTCTTCATGATAATTGCCTGCAAGATCTTTAAATTCTTCGTCAACCAGATATCCGTCAGCAGCTAAAACAATAGCTGCCTCTTCAGCATTATCTATCTTACCTACAAATTTTTTCAGCCCTTCCACGTCCATAATATAGCTGATCTTACCTCCTGAAGAATAAGCTATATAATAAAAGCTGTCTTCACTTGGGAACAGGTTAAAACCTGAAAACTGAGGGGTATAGCTTATCTTTCCTCCGGACGTTTTTAGCTCCTGACCTTTGCCATAGCTATTGTATACCAGCACCCATGAATCTATTTTATCATCGGGTTCTATACGTTGGAGAATATTTGGAATGTTTGAAAACTTCTTCTTTTCCTGAGCATATCCCAGGAATCCTAAAAGTACAAATACAAGAATTGTGAATTGGGTGGTAATTTTTATCATAATTTAAAAATCAGCAGAAATATACCAATTTTTTACATAAACTTATCTCCTTTCTTGAAGCTTTTTAAATCGAGAACATAATCCTTGATCAGCTGATCATTATCGCGTGGGCAGATAAGAAGAGCCTTATCGGTATCCACAACAATATAATTTTCAAGGCCATCAATGATGACCGCTTTATTATTGTTTTTAAGACGGATAATATTCCCACTGGAGTTGTAGGTTAGCAAATGCTTTAGTTTTACAGCATTACCGTTTTCATCCTTATCCGTATTTTCGTATACTGATGTCCATGTACCCAGATCACTCCAGCCTAAAATAGCAGGAATTACATATACGTTTTTTGCTTTTTCCAGAATACCGTTGTCTATAGAAATTTTCTGTACTTTAGGGTAAATGGTTTCAATACAGCTGTTTTCATTTTCTGAATTATACTCACAAGCCATAAAGTGCTGCATCATCTCAGGAAGGTACATTTCAAAAGCATGATGGATACTTTTTATATTCCAGATGAATATTCCCGCATTCCAAAGGAAGTCCCCGCTTTCCAGAAAATTTTGGGCAATTTCAAGAATAGGTTTTTCCGTAAATGTTTTTACTTTGAAGTATTCTGAGCCTTTTTTCTCTACAAACTGAATATATCCATACCCTGTATCGGGTCTTGTAGGAGTAATACCCAGGGTTACCAGGTAATCATGTTTTGAAGCAAGGTCAAAAGCAAGCTCCACTTTTTCCAAAAATACATCCTCTTTAAGAATCAAATGATCCGCCGGAAGGACAATCATAGTAGCATCAGGGTTAATTTCAGCGATCTTATTAGCCATATACAGGTTACAAGCCGCTGTATTCTTCATCAGAGGCTCACCTACAATGTTCTCTTCAGGAATCTCAGGTAGCTGCTGCTGAGAAAGCGCAACATATTCTTTATTCGTAATCACGAATATGTGTTCTTTAGGAATAAGCTTACTGATTCTGTCATAAGTCTGTTGAATCATAGTACGCCCAACTCCTAAAATATCCTGAAACTGTTTTGGAAATTTCTGTGTACTCATCGGCCAGAACCGGCTACCGATTCCACCTGCCATTATCACACAGTATCTATCTGATTTTAACATTCTTAGCTACATTTTTCTACCCTTGCTAAAGGTTTGAAAGAATACTTCCTTCCAGTAGCCAGGTTCTTACAAAGATAGTTTTTTTTAACCAGACCTTCTAATAAATACTTTTCGTTGCGATATATAAAAAATTCTCCCTTTTGGAGCTCCTCAATAAATTGTAGGCTATCATCCTGTTTTTCAGTATGAAAATATCTTACAAGATCAGGACTGGCCATAAAATTTGCTTTAGGTGCCTTGGAAAACTTAACGATGATGGGCTTTAGATCTTCATCGTAAATTTCAAGACTTTCAATAAGCATTTTTCTAAATGTTTCCTTCCATTCGTTGCCGTGAGGGGAAATTCTTCTTCCATATTTCTCGAAGGCAATTAAGTGAGCCAGCTCATGGGTCAGAACAAAGAAAAAAAGCTGCGGAGTAAGAGTAGAATTTACTGTAATTTCATGGGAATCGTCCGGAAGCTTTCTATAATCTCCCAGTTTGGAATTCCTGTTCCTAGTAACTTTTATATGAATAAAATAATCTGAAAACCAGATTTTTAAATACTGAAGTGTGTTTGGTGGTAAATATTTTTCTAATGATTTAATTGGCATTTTACAAACTTAATGGAATTCCTGCATAGAAATTCAACAGTTTAAGGCTGAAAAGATAATTATATTTCGCCTGCGCTACTGATCCCTGTGCATTTGCATAATTATTTCTTGCAACATTTACGTCATAAATGGTTGATCTACCTGCAGCATAGCTCTTATCGGCAAAATCCAGAGCCAGCTTTGAACTTTTCTCTGCCTCTACCGCTGCCAGATAGTTTTCGTAATTGGCATCGGCATCAAACTGTGCTTTCTGTATATTCTGTCTTATCGTTTGTTTTTGTTGCTCCAGTGTATTTTTAGCAATACTTTCATTTATTTTAGATTGCTGTACCTGTAGTTTTGTTATTCCTTTATTAAAAATAGGAATATTTACAGAAACTCCTCCCTGTTGTCCAAAGTTATCTTTATACTGTTCAAAAAATCCTTTTTCCTTAATGTAAACAAATTCGTTTCCTACATTATCCGTATTCAAAAGATTATTATAGAAAGTTCCTATTCCAACGTTTGCTGTTACAGTAGGCCAAAAAGCAGTCTTGGAAACCTCTGTTTGAGCCTCTGCAGAATTTACCCTGCTTTCCGCTGCTTTTATAAGAGGCTGAGACTCATAAGCTATAGATAAAACTTCATCTACAGATTTCAGCTCAGGGGCCAACTGATCCGGAACAGTGACATCTTCAACATCAAAGTCTTTATACTCAGACAGCTGTAAAAGCTGAACTAAAGCGAATAAGCTTCGCCCTACATTTACCTGTGCTGTTTTTAAATTTTGTTTTTCTCTGGCCAACGCAGCTTCAGCTTCTGCCAGAACGGTTTGTGCTGTTGTTCCTACAGTCGTCGTTATTTTTGCTCTGTCGAATTGTTTTTGAGCATTAATTACAGCACTTTCAGAAATTTTTACAATTTCCTTATTCAGCAATGTCGTTAAATATTGCTGTGCTATCTGTAAAGAAATATCATTTTTTATAGCCTCTACATCATAAAGACTTGCCTCTACATCAAACTGGCTTTTTCTGACAGTCTTTTCCAGTCTCCCATTATTGTATACCAAAATATCAGCTCCAATACTAGCATTATTACTGAATCTGTCATTCCTTAAACTCCCGGTACCAAAAGATGTCTGTCCAAAACTGACGGTATTTCCAAAACTTCCTGAAACGGATGGTAGATATCCATTTTTGGCAATTTTAAGATTGGCATCCTGTGATTGTTTGTTATATTGATTTTGGATAACCTGAAGATTATGCTCCACTGCATAGCTTACACATTCTTTTAAGGACCATTTCTTTTGAGCGTTCAATCCCAAACAGCCTAATCCAAAAACGATAATCCAAACTTTTTTCATATGTATATGTTTATTTGTTCTTAATGGTCATATGGAATCGTGTCATCTTCATCAGAACTGTAATTTGTAAATCACAACGATTTCATATTAAGATTTTTCCCTATTAGACGAACTAAATATAAAAAAGTTACAGATTGAAAAAATTATTGTTTCATTTTAATAAAACTTTTGAGAATTTTGTACCATGACACATGAACAATACCAGGAAGCTATAGACTGGCTTTTCGTACAGATGCCCAACTATCAGACAGATGGGCAGAAAGCTTATAAACCGGGACTGGATAATATTATTAAACTTTGTGCTTTTTTTGAAAACCCTCAGGAGAAGATAAAATGCATCCATATCGGAGGGACAAACGGCAAGGGCTCTTCAAGCAATATGCTGGCTTCTGTACTGCAGGAGGCAGGATATACCATCGGATTATACAATTCTCCTCACCTTATCGACTTCACAGAACGTATCAAGATCAATGGTAAAAACTGCGATAAGGAATTTGTTTTTGATTTTATACAAAAGCTTAAAAATTTACCTGAAGATATCCGCCCCTCATTTTTTGAGTTTACGACCATTATGGCATTTGAATATTTTGCCCAGCAACAGGTGGATTTTGCCATTATTGAAGTAGGATTAGGAGGAAGACTGGATTCAACCAATATTATCCGTCCATTGATTTCAGCTATAACGAATGTTCAACTGGACCATCAAAATATATTGGGAGATACTATTGAAGATATAGCAGGAGAAAAAGCAGGGATTATTAAGCCTAATACCCCCATTATTTCCGGTGACGAAAATGAAGTGGTAAAAAATATCATCAGCAAAAAAGCAGCCCAAGAAAACGCTCCTTTTATAGATTCAACATTATTTCACACTACCCTTACCTCAGACTTAAAAGGAAACTACCAACAGAAGAATATCCGGGTGGTATTAGCGATGATTGAAGAATTAAGAAAATTAAGTATTGAGATTTCTGACAAAGCCATTGAAAAAGGGCTACTGAATGTCCATCAAAATACGGGGTTCATTGGCCGTTGGTTTGAATTTTCAAAAAATCCGCTTACTATTTGTGATACGGGACATAATCAGGCAGGTTTGGAGTATGTTTTTTCACAATTGAATTCTATAGACAGGCATAAGCATGTTATTTTGGGGTTTGTGAACGATAAAAAAATAGATGAAGTGATGGATTTACTTCCTGAAAATTCTGAGTTTTATTTTGCAAAACCATCTATCAGTAGGGGAAGACATCCCGAAGATTATGAAAATCTACTTCGTGAGGCAAAAATTTTTTATAAAATTTTTAATTCTGTACAGGAAGCCTATCTTTCTGCAAAAGAGCGATATACAAATGAAGATATGATTTTTATCGGCGGAAGTAACTTTGTTGTGGGAGAATTTTTAGAAAAAAATTTGGAGATTTCTAAATAAGTCGTATATTTGCACCACTCTAAACGAGGAAACAAGTTATAGGGGCTCTTAGCTCAGTTGGTTCAGAGCATCTGGTTTACACCCAGAGGGTCGGGGGTTCGAATCCCTCAGGGCCCACAAAAAGGATACTGAAGCCTTTCAAAAAATTTCAGGGCTCTTAGCTCAGTTGGTTCAGAGCATCTGGTTTACACCCAGAGGGTCGGGGGTTCGAATCCCTCAGGGCCCACAAAAACTCTCAAGAAATTGAGAGTTTTTTTTTGTTTTATAGCGTAAAAAAATTATTTCATTTTCCTGATCAGAACACCCAGCTTATAAAAATCAAAACACTTCATATGTGGGTGTTCCGAAAGAAGATTCTTTTTTATACTATCTTCAAAAATTCCATAGGCAAAGAGAAACAGAGAAGACAGCTTTAATTGCCTTAATTTCATTGCGACCTTATATACCTTGATATCTTTTATAAAAACATTATTTTGGCCACTTTCTGAAAGCTTGAATAAAGAATTCATGCCTATTTCTGCTTTTCTCAGAAAAACTCCATTAGTGGTATCATCAAAATGAATGACAGGGTTGTTAATTGCCAGAAACTTTACTTTATTCAGCTCAAGAAGTTTGGCAAAAATAAAATCTTCATAGCCATAATCCGTCAGCTCTTCATTAAAAGGAAATTTCTCGAAAACATTTTTTTTGATGATAAAGTTTACGGTTTTAAACAATGAAAAATCAGTGGACTGAGCTCCCGAAAAGATCTCTCTTTCTACAGAGTATCTGTTTCTGAGAGTAGCAGCATACTGAGTTGCAATTTTAAAATTGCCATATATTAATTCTATATCTGGCCGCTGTTTTATATTGGACAAATAGTTCTGAAGAAATTTTTCGCTATCGATCTTTACATCACAGTCTAAAAACAACAGGTACTTTCCACGGGCATATTGCAGAAAAAGATTTCGGATTTTGGATCTCCCAATATTTTCTTCCAGAAAAATCAAATGTTGAACATTATCCTGAAGAGAAGCATTCATCTGGTTAAATGAAAGATCTGAAGCATCATCAATCAAGATGATCTCCGCATCAATACCATTGATCTCAATTTCTTTTTTTAAACCAGCGATCAGTTCACGGACATCAAAATTAAATATAGGAATACAGATTGAAAGCTCCATGGCATCAGATTTTCTCTATCACTTTTTGAATATTGAATTCTTCAAGACATGCCCAGTCTCCCCTGTAGCATTCTTTGTCGCCAAAAACAGAACAAGGTCTGCAGGTAAGATCTTTTACCTGAACCACATCTTCTTCACGCTGTCCAAATCCTAAAAATCCGGCGTAAGGATGCGTTGCCCCCCATATGGAAACACACCTTGTCCCCACAAGACTTGCCAGGTGCATATTGGCGGAATCCATGGAAATCATCACTTCCAGCTCTGCTATTTTATGAAGTTCTTCCGTAAGGCTCAGCTTCCCGGAAAGGCTTTTTGTATTGGGGATCTGGCTTTCCCAGTTTTCAAGGGTCTCTGTTTCCTTCTTCCCTCCCCCGAAAAAATAGACAGTATTTTTCTTTGCGAGTATTCTAGCCAGTTCAAATGATTTCTCCAAAGGAAGCATTTTCCCTTTATGCTGAGCGAAAGGAGCAAAGCCTATCCCCGATTTATTTTCGGAAAGAGGTCTCAGTTTTTGAGAAAGTGTCACCTGAAAGCCCATTGCCCGGAATACATCAGCATACCGCTCCACTGTTTTTTTCAGCTGTACTTTATTGAGATTCCAAACATCAGTAAGGTGTTCTTTTTCCTCTTTTCCTTTATCTATTTTAAAGACTTTCAGTCCTCTCCTTGCATAAAATTTATCTAAGACTTTAGTCCTGATCACATCATGAAGATTGGCAATAAAATCCGGATGAAATTCCTTGATCAGCTCATTGCTTAATCTTCTTAATCCAAAAAAACCTTTATAATCATCCAGATCAATTCCTTTAAATATCACATTCGGAATCCCCGCAAATAAAGCTTCAAAATTCTTCCTGGAAACCATAATAATTTCCACATCAGGATTTTGCTCCAGAAACTCTCTGAAAACAGGTGCCGTCATGGCAACATCTCCAAATGCAGAAAAACGATATGCTAAAATTCTGGTCACGGTTATGATTTCAATTGATAAGCAACAGCGTAAAATTTGATTTGTTTGGTCATTGCCATCAATCCGTTGGCTCTTGACGGGGAAAGGAATTCCTGTAATCCTATTTCTGAAATAAATTCAAAATCTGAATCTAAAATTTCCTGGGTAGAATGGCCACTGTAAATACTGACTAAGAGAGAAACAATTCCTTTGGGTAATATCCCGTCAGAGTCTGCATTAAAGAAAAGTTTTCCTTCTTTAAACTCAGCATCAATCCACACTTTACTCTGACAGCCTTTAATAAGGTTGTCATCTGTTTTCTTATCTTCTGAAAGCCCTTTTAATTCTTTACCAAGGTCGATGATATACTCATATTTCTGCTCCCAATCTTCAAGAAACGCAAATTCGTCGATAATTTCCTGCTGTTTTTCTTTAATGGTCATTTTTAATCCAATTTCTTTGTGCAAAGATAATTAATTTTAGACTTTTAATTTTCTAATTCAATTTTCATTGCATCTGATCAATAAATCATTGCTGTATATGATAAAAATATAAAATTAAATAGGATAAATTCAATGATTTAAAAAAATTATTGAGCAGCTTTTTGGATGACGTTAAGTAGTTTTATTTCTTCATTTTCCCAACACAATGCTTCTGAAGCCCTTTCAAGTTCCTGCTGGTAATTGATTCTGCCTTTATTTAAAACCTTTTTTATGGCATCGGCAATATGTTCAGGATGATGGCTTTTTATCATCTCCCCTATATCAAATTGATTTTTAATATTTTGCATTTCCGGAAAATCTGACATAATTAAAGGAACCCGAGACTGAATGCAATCCAGAATTTTATTGGGCAGTGAATAGAGGTAGCTGTCTCCCCCATTTTCTTCGATACTCATTCCGCAGTCTGCCTTTACCGTAATATTTCTCAGCTCCTCAGGGATTAATTTTCCAAGAAACTGTACTTTATGCTGAAGGTTTTCTGTAGCGACAAGGTTTTCATATTCCATCTTCTTTGGTCCGTCTCCTGCAATGCTCAATACCACATCGTCAAGATGGTGCATGGCAAGAATCACTTTATCTATTCCCCGAAAAGGATTGAGTGCTCCCTGATACAAAAGCATTTTGGGATTATTTTCAGGAATTTCAACATCAAACATTATTCTCCTGGGGGCATTTTGGAGCACTACAGGATGTATCCCATATTTCTTTTGGAACCATTGGGCGTAGCTTCCGCTTGCCGTCATCATGAATTCCAGCTTTGGAATAATTGTATTTTCCAAATACCGCCATAGTTTTTGTGACATTTTACCTTGAACGGCAGGCATTTCCGAAAAAATTTCATGACTGTCAAAAATCAATGGAATATTTAATTTCTGAGAAACAAGGTAGTTGGGGAGTAAAGCGTCAACATCATTAGCATAAAGAATTGTATTCTGATCTGCTTTTTTCTTTAGCTGATGGTACAATTTCCAGTTGAATTCAAAGTAAGCCGTTTTTAAGCTTTTTGAAGCCAGATGAATTCTGGAGAAAGGATATGGACGTTCCATTTTCCCTGCTCCATTCCAGTCATTCCCTATCAAGTCTATCTGATATTCATTTTCATACAAGGTTCTGCATACTTTTTCAATGCGCTGATCTGTATATAAATTACTGAAAGCAGATATAATGATATTTTTTCTCATCAGCTTTTCTTCCCTAGCAATAAATGATAGACCTGAATAAAGCAAATAAGTCCGTTTGGAATGATTACCGGCCAAAGCATTCCGTTGTAGATACCATAAATGACAAAGCAAATACAGCCAATCATATTAACGACTCTGATTTTTCTTACATCTTTCAGTATGAAACTCAATACGATAAAAACGGAAGCAGAATAGCCAATATAAGTAGTAATCTCAGGATTCATGGGGATTTTTTACGAATAACAAACTTAATCATTTTCAATAAGATAATAAAATTTTTTCTGCCATAAAGTCATTAATTGATTTTTGGTAAAATATTTGTAATTTAGATAATGAATAAAAAGCAACGTTGCTTTTATTCTAATGAGATATATTATGGATTATAAGTTTTCACAAGGTTTGAGCCAAGTGTTCAAACAAAGCAAAAGCGAAGCTAAAAGGCTGAAAAGTGAATTTCTCAATACAGAACATCTACTTTTAGGTATTATAAAAACGGAAAACTCTGCAAAAGAAATCCTTCAAAACCTTAATGCGGATTTAACACAAATCAGAAGAAAAATTGAAACTCTAAATACAGCAAGTCTAAATCCTATTTCTGAGGAGGTTACCAATATTTCTTTCACCAAGATGGCAGATCATGCCATTAAACGTGCAGAGTTAGAATGCAGACAGTATAAAAGCAATGAAATTAATACCGTTCACCTGCTTTTAGGCATTCTTTATAAATATGAGGATCCTACTTCAAATATTCTAGGGGCTTATGACATCGACTATGAGGGTGTTTCAAGAGAGTACCAGACTATGCTTAAAAATTCCGGGCAGTCACCACAGATGAGTGCTTATGATGACGATGATGAAAGAGAGGAATTTGAGCAGATGAGAAAGCCTACAGGAAACTTAGGTTCTGCAAAAAGTAAAACGCCTACATTGGATAACTTTGGTAGAGACTTAACTTCTTTGGCTAGAGATGGAAAATTAGATCCTGTAATAGGTCGTGAAAAAGAAATTGAGAGGGTTTCTCAAATCTTATCACGAAGAAAGAAGAACAACCCGCTTCTTATTGGGGAGCCGGGAGTTGGTAAATCTGCTATTGCGGAAGGACTGGCTTTAAGAATTCAGCAGAAAAAAGTGTCTAGGGTTCTTTACGGAAAACGTGTGATCACTTTGGATCTGGCAAGTTTAGTGGCCGGAACAAAATACCGTGGTCAGTTTGAAGAAAGAATGAAGGCAATTATGACTGAGCTGGAGAAAAACAGAGATGTCATCTTATTCATTGATGAGCTTCACACCATTGTAGGTGCAGGGAGTTCTACAGGAAGTTTAGATGCCTCCAATATGTTTAAACCGGCTTTGGCACGAGGAGAGATTCAATGCATAGGAGCGACTACTCTGGATGAATACCGTCAGTATATTGAAAAAGACGGAGCATTAGAGAGAAGATTCCAGAAAGTAATGGTGGAACCTACTTCTATTGATGAAACTATTCAGATTCTAAACCAAATCAAAGATAAGTATGAAGAGCACCACAATGTCATTTATACTCCTGAGGCGATTTTGGCGTGTGTCAATTTGACATCAAGATATATTACAGACCGTTTTTTACCGGACAAAGCAATTGATGCTATGGACGAAGCCGGTTCCCGTGTTTATATTAAGAACATGAAAGTTCCTACTGAGATCATTGATTTTGAAAAGAAAATTGAGGATATCAAAGAAATGAAACAGAAAGCTGTAAAAGCTCAGGATTATCTTGAGGCAAGAAAGCTTAAGGATGAGGAGGAACGTCTTCAGATGGAACTGAATGCAGCACAGGAAAAATGGGACAAAGATGTAAAAGAGAAGAAGGAAACCGTAACAGAAGAAAATGTAGCGGAAGTAGTTTCTATGATGAGTGGTGTTCCTGTAACGAAAGTGGGCAAAAATGAGCTGGATAAATTAGCTCAGATGGATGAGAAACTGAACGGAAAAGTGATCGGTCAGGAAGATGCTGTGAAGAAAGTAGTGAAGGCTATTCAAAGAAACAGAGCTGGGCTTAAAGACCCTAACCGTCCAATCGGTACCTTTATCTTCCTTGGAACCACCGGGGTTGGTAAGACAGAGCTTGCGAAGGTAATGGCAAGAGAGCTTTTCGAATCTGATGAATCTCTGATCCGAATCGACATGAGTGAATACATGGAAAAATTTGCCGTTTCAAGATTGGTTGGAGCTCCTCCGGGATACGTGGGATACGAAGAAGGTGGTCAATTAACGGAAGCGGTAAGAAGAAAACCTTATGCTGTGGTTCTTCTGGATGAGATTGAAAAAGCTCACCCTGATGTATTCAATATTCTGTTACAGATCCTTGATGAGGGTCACGTGACCGATAGTTTGGGCCGAAAAATCGACTTTAGAAATACGATCATCATCCTTACTTCCAATATCGGAACCAGAGATCTTAAAGATTTCGGAGACGGTGTGGGATTCGGAACTTCAGCGAAAAAGACCAATACAGACTCAAGAGCAAGAAGTACCATTGAAAATGCCCTTAAAAAAGCATTTGCTCCGGAATTCTTAAACAGAATTGATGATATTGTTATCTTCAACTCTCTTGTACAGGACGATATCAAGAAAATTATTGATATTGAGCTTAACAAGCTTTATGGCAGACTTGAAAAATTAGGTTATAAAGTAGAATTAACTGAAGAGGCTAAAGACTTTATTTCTGAAAAAGGATGGGATAAAGATTTCGGTGCAAGACCATTGAAGCGTGCTATTCAGAAGTATATTGAAGATTTACTGGCAGAAATGCTTGTGAATAAGCAATTGAACGAAGGAGAAACCGTGGTTCTTGAACTTAACGAAGCGAAAGACGGATTAGTAGGAAAAACTCCAAAGCCTAAGAAATCAGCGGCTGAAAAGTCTTCTCCTCAATCTTAAATAAATAATTTAATACCAATAAAAAGCATCGGGAATTTCCCGATGCTTTTATTTTTTTATGAGGGTCCATTACCCCTTTTTTGATGTGATTATTTTCGGTACGATTGATAAATTATTTTAATAACCAATATCCCATGGATCTTATATGGACGGACAAACCGTATTATAACCCCACCACAAATCCTATATTAGGAATCAGTCCGCTTGAAAATACACTCGAGTTTTCTTTATAAAGCACGTTATACATCAGCCCGATCTGCATAAAAGAATTATTGCCTATTCTCTGCATATATCCTCCTCCAAGATAGAGCGCATTTTCTTCTTCATTGTATTTATAATCATAGTACTTGTCTTTATAATTAATAAAATAATGCTGAAAATTGGCTCCCAGATAAAATGATCTTGCAAAGTAGTAATTGACAAACGGGCCTACTCCAAACATCGTAGACTTATAATAATCTGAAGTCTGCCATGAAACACTCCCTACAACTCCCCCTTCAAGATCTTCAGTAAGCCTGTACCCTACTCTTGGCGATGCCTGTAGGTAAAAAGAACTGTTGCTTCCAAAACCCACCCCAATTCCTCCTCCGAAAGTCCATCTGTTGGTTTCCTGAGTGGGTGTCCCGACTGAAATCTGGGAAAAAACTGATCCTGAGCATATCAGCATCAATGGAATAATAAACTTTTTCATATGTATCTATTTATTTTGTCTAAGGTCATATATAACAACTTCATCACTTTCATCTTCATATAGCTGTTCGAAACTTCGTTAATACTGTTTTCTATATTAACATCGTTTTTATCAATGTTTAAAATTATGGTTTTTTTACGAATTTTTTTAGTTGTATTTTTGCCGCATCAAACTAAGAACTCCCGTTAAGAGTTTCGTAAAATTGAAATAAAATGAAAATAGTAGTAGGCCTCTCCGGAGGTGTAGATTCTAGTGTTACAGCATATTTGCTACAACAACAAGGTCACGAGGTAGTGGCTTTATTTATGAGAAACTGGAATGATGCTTCCGTAACGTTAGAAGATGAATGTCCCTGGATTGAGGACAGCAACGATGCCTTAATGGTCGCTCAGAAGCTTGGGATTCCTTTCCAGGTGATTGATATGAGCGAGCTGTATAAGGAACGTATTGTGGATTATATGTTTGCGGAATATGAGAAAGGAAGAACTCCGAATCCTGATGTTTTGTGTAACAGAGAAGTAAAGTTCGATGTTTTTATGAAAACAGCGATGTCTTTAGGTGCTGATAAAGTAGCTACAGGACATTATGCAAGAGTAAATTCCACTTTTGACGAAAACGGTAAAGAAATTTTCCATCTTTTAGCAGGAAAAGACAATAATAAGGATCAGTCTTATTTTCTTTGTCAGCTGAGCCAGGATCAGCTGTCAAAAGCATTGTTCCCTATTGGAGAGCTTACAAAGCCTCAGGTAAGAGAGATTGCAAAAGAAATAGGGTTGGTAACAGCTGATAAAAAAGATTCTCAGGGATTATGTTTTATTGGAAAAGTAAGTCTTCCTCAGTTTTTACAGCAACAATTGAAACCTAAAGAGGGGGAAATCGTAGAGATCTTCAAAGATTCACCTCTGTTTTCTGAAGAAATACCGGAATTTTTTTCCAAAGAGGAAGAGCTTATATTTTTATCGAGAAAGATTGATTATAAAAAAGCTGACGGAAAAGTAATCGGGAAGCATCAGGGAGCACAGTTTTTCACCATCGGACAAAGTAAAGGTCTAGGAATAGGTGGTCATAAAGAAAGCTGTTTTATTGTATCGAGAGATATGGAAAACAATATCATTTTTGTAGGCGAAGGAAGTCATTTTCCGGGACTATACAAAAAGGCTTTAAAAGTTGATAATGCTGAACTGCATTGGGTACGTGAAGATATGAAGCTGAAAAATGGGGAATCCATGGAAGTTATGTCGAGATTCAGATACAGACAGTCTTTGCAGAAAGCTACTTTATATCAGTTTGAAGATGCTTTTTATATTGAATTTGAGGAAGCTCAGTCTGCTATTGCTGAAGGACAGTTTGCCTCCTGGTATATTGATGACGAACTTATCGGAAGTGGCGTAATTGCATAGCAGAGATCGGGAATCTAAATTTCAGGGAGATGAGTGGCTGTATGTATACTATATTGTCATATTCTTTGAAAAAGATTTTTTTTTGAAAGTTTTCTGTAACGTTTATCAAGTTGTTGTACTTACTGAGTACATAACAATAAAAAATATTCCTATGAAAACGACTACAAAAAACCAGTATGCTTATGCAAACAATATTCTGATCGCTTTAGTATCTGCCGTTTTTGGTTATAATCTATACCAGGCTATTGTACATCCTGATCATTCAAATATTGCATTAAGTCTCATTTTAGTGGTTCTTACTTCTATTATGGTCCGAAAATACGGCAACAAACCTACAAAGGAAAAACAGAAAGATATATAATATCTAAATATAGATAAGCCCGAAGCTATTTTGTTTCGGGTTTATTTTTGGATAAAGCCAATTACTTGCGTGTATTCTTGAAATAAGATGGAATAAATACTGCTCCTGCAATGCATTCAAGAACCAGGATCATCACTAAAAAACCAATCGGCTTATCCAGCATTATTCCCCTGATCAGTTTTAAAATCCCTAAACCAAAAATGAAAGCCAGGCCATAAAAAGTGGTTTTTGAAACTGTTTCCTGAAATACTCTCAGTCCAAAAACGGAAGCATAAAAGCCCAGTAAAAGAATTAAGTAGAATGTTAGAAATTCAGGACCTTTTAGAAAAATGGGATTAAAAGTCTGACATTCTGCCACAAGCCATATCAAACTGATGATAAACGGAGCTAAATGGATGATGTATTTTTTCATAATTCTTGTTTTAATTGGTATTTCTTACCCACCACATCCTCCGCAGCCACCACAACCGCCTCCGCAACCTCCTCCTCCACAACTGCTTCCCCCGCTACAGCTGCTTCCTCCACAACCGGTTCCGGAATCATTGCCGTTTTTAGCTTTATTTTCCTGAAATGTGGTAGCAATGAGGCTGATGATAAAAATGACAGCGATTGAAAGTATCACGGATCCCAGGGTTATGACAATCTCACCGAGACAGGATGACAATGTTGAAAGCATAACCAGTAACGGTATGAAGCGAAGCTTTTTCCACCAACTCCTCCAATTTTGCTTTTCTCCTTGCTGAAGCCAGATATCGGAGGGGGCGTCCAGCTGGAAAATCTCTTTGTAGCTTTTCAGGGTTTCTGAAAACCAATCCCGATGTTTTGTAATCTCCTTTGTTCCTCCTTTTGAAGGGTGATGATGAAGATTTCTTTTTAAAATATCAGGACAAAATTCTTCCCAGTAATTTTGAGTGTAAATCAAATGCATATGCCATACTTTATCTACTATTTTGCTTGGGGAAGCCCCATTCGGAAGTATACAGCAGAGATATACAAATTTTTTATATTCTTCAATTGCTTTCCGGGCAAAATCTACCGTCCAGTTTTCTTCTTTTGCCAGTTTTTTGGAAAAAGGAAAATCGGCATCAGGGGCGTCTAAGCAAAATCCCTGGATCCTGCTCCAAAGAGACTCGTCTTGTAATACCATTTTTGTTTCCATTGTTTTGATTTTAATTTTTCTACTCAAATATCTATTGATTTTAAAATATAAAAGTCTTCCAATAGTCTCATTTGGATCGATAAAAATCTTAAATTAGTCTTACAGAATTCCAAACTCCATCTGAAACCTAAAAAGAAAATAAACAGATGAAAAAAGAAGATATTTTACACCTTGAGAAGCTCATGAACTTCTTAAGCCGGCAATTTTTAAAGAAAAACCATTGGCAAGACGTTACCAAAACGGAATGGTCTTACATTAGTGCAGAAATTAATGACCTCATTATCAGTGATTATTCTGAAAAAGAGATAAAAAAAGATCCGGATATCTTAGGGTTGAATTACCTTTATGAACACTTGATTATCAATAAATTAAAGAAATATTACCACAACGAAAACGCTGTTCTAAGCCGCCCCAATCTGGCAAAGATAAGTTTGATTGTCAGGGTTTTAGGCTACTCAAATTATATAGATTTTATTAATTCCAATACGGAAGCTTTTAATTTTAATGATCTTAAAATTGATATGAATAATGCAGCCCCGAATACCGCTCTTTTAGACCGATTGGTGGGCTGTTGGTATTCTTATAACAGAAACCTTCCGGAAAACCCCTTACTGGCCAAAGAAGACAGGATCTGGCGCTCCGCCATGGAGATCTACAAATCCGAAACCACGGGAGAATACTTTATTGAAAGAAGCGGAGGTGACCATCATAAATATTTCGGGAAAGTGACCGCTTATTCGGATTATGTTTTTATTATCATGAACAGCAATACTTTTATCCGTCAGAGGCATTTTGTTTCCAGGATAAAAGATATCAAAGAAAAGCTTAAAAATCCGGACTATAAGCTGCACGAACTTCATTTCATCAGCACCTGTATCAGTTTTAATCAGGAGCCTATAGCCTTATTTGAAATCTTCAGGAAAGCAGACCGGAAAAATTTTATTTCGGATTCCATCAGTTTTCCGATAGACAGTGATGAGATCCCCGAGACCATATTAAAACAGCTTGAAGATACTGAAGCTAACAGAATAGATTACAGATAATTGAATAAAACATTGCAGGTTTAAAAATTACCACCTTCCTACCTTCGGAAATTCAAGTTGATACAAGGTGTCTCTCCTATGCCAAGAATACATTTAAATGCTTAAAATCTGTGCATTACAGTAATAATTACATACATTAATAGTTCTAATTATAAACCCTTAATTATCTTATTATGGAATATTATGAATTATATGAAGTTTTGAAAAGTCATTTTGATTCCCAAAAAAGGTATACAGAAATAAGGGATTTAAATGTGACCATAGAATCTATTCCTTTCTTATCAAAAGCCTCAGGATTATTGTATGGATCTTCCAATTCTGAATGCATAAGACACCATCACCAACCGGAAATCAATGAGAAAGCATATTTGGTGTATGATCAGCCTTCGATAGATACAAAGGACTTTGACATAGACTGCAACAAAAATTTTGAGTATTATATTCTTAAAAGAGCTGATGTGAAAAAAGCGAAAGGAAGTATTATTTTTTTCCATGGGCTGAATGAAAAGAAGTGGGATAAATATCTGCCCTGGGCCTACGAGCTTGCTCAACGAACGCATAAGGCCATTATCCTGTTTCCCATCGCCTTCCACATGAATCGTGCTGATCCCATCTGGAGTGACCGTCAGCATATGACAGATATTGTCAACTTCAGGAGAGAAAAATATCCTGAAAACACTAATTATTCTTTTGTCAATGCGGCAATAAGTTCCAGACTGGAAGCCCATCCGCAAAGAATTTTCTGGTCAGGATTACAGACTTATTCTGACATGATCGAAGTGATCAAAGACATTAAAAACAATAAAATAAATAGTATTTCTGCAGATGCCAGCTTAGACCTATTTGGGTATTCTATTGGTTCTTTCCTTTCCATGATTATCAAAATGGCTGATCCGGGAGGCTATTTTTCACAGTCCAGGCTTTTTTGTTTTTGTGGAGGAATGACGATTGACAGGATGTTTCCGATCTCAAAATATATTATGGATGCTCAGTCTTCTATTAAAGTCCAGTCTGCCTTTACTGAGTTATTAATTTCAGATTTTAAAACAGACAAACGGTTAAAGCATTACCAAAATGAGGAGTTACATCCACAGGAAAGCTGGTTTAAAAAGATGCTCAGATATAATTATTTCCAAAAAGAAAGGGAAGACAGAATCCGGGAGCTTCAGTCACAGATAAAGGTATATGTACTGGAACAGGATCATGTTGCCCCTCCTATTGAAGCTTTGAACACGTTGCAGGGAGGTTATAGAGATATTGATGTGGAGGTTGAGATCAAGGATTTTCCTTTTGAGTATTCTCATATGGTGCCCTTCCCGCTCACTCATAAAAATAAGAAAGAAGTTACCACTGGTTTTCATGAGTTTATCAAATCTGCCAGTGATTTTTACGGGCAATAAGCTCCTCTTAATCCATAGTTTGGAGCCTATAAAAGAGTTCAGCTTTGAGGATAAAAGATCTCAAGAAAAAACTTAAAAAATAAAATAATAAGGTCCATGGTTATGTTTTAGTGGGTTAAATATTTACATGAAAATAACTCACGTAAGCACTTGAAATTATTTCCATTACACTTTAAAAATCTAAGCTTTCCTCACATTAAAAGTATTGGCTTCCCAATCCTAACTTACCAGCCAATCTTTAAAGTCTTTGACGCGATCTCTGCTTACTGTAATTTCTTCGTCCGGCTGAAATGCAAGGTCCACTTTGTAATAAGGTGAGGTATGAATGTTTTTAATAAAATCAGAATTGATAATAAACTGCCTGTTTACTCTGAAAAACTTTTTCTCTTCCAGAATATCTTCCAGTTCATCCAATGTAAAATCTGAAGGATAAGTGCGTTCCTGTGTCTGAAGGTAGACGATTTTGTTTTCACTGAAAAAACAGCTGATTTCCTCTGTCTGCACAATCTTCAGGTTATATCCAATCTTTACCAGCACCCTGGAAAGAGTAGATTTTTCCTTTTTGATCAGCTGCTTGATATCCTGAGAGCCTGTTGTATTGTCTGCCGGAATAAATGATTTAAATTTCTCCACAGCTCCCGAAAGGTCTTCTTCCAATATAGGTTTTAAAAGATAGTCTATACTGTTTAATTTAAATGCTTTCAGGGTATACTGATCAAAAGCTGTGGTATAAATGATAAAACCTTTGGTCGGTATTTTTTCAAATATATCGAAAGACAATCCGTCACCTAAAACAATGTCTGAAAATATCAGCTGGGGGTGTTCATTTTCCGTGAACCATTCTACTCCTTCATCCACAGATTCTATTTTGGCAACGACCTCAATTTCAGGAAAATTGCTTAACATTCTTTCCAGTTTTCTGGAAGCTGGTTTTTCGTCTTCGATAATGACAGTTCTGATCATCAGGTTATTCGTTTTAATTTCAGTTTTTAGGAAATAAAGTTAAATAAAAGCAGACAGTTTTAAAAATCTATTGGCTTTTTGTTTTTTCCAAGCTCTTTCTCGATCAGCTCTTTCTCCCATTCAGCATCAAAAACAAATAGTTTTACTGCTTTTACCGTAAGAATTATCGCCCAGATTATCAGAAAAAGATGTCCGCTGAATATGTTAATTCCTGCAAAATGATCTTTCAAAAAGTCATTAAGAAGAATGATTCCTGCTATGATACCAAACCATAAAAGGCTTTTATAGAACTTTTTGATCTTGTTCACTCTTTCGTATGCTGTATTGTAATCCATGATTGTTACCTGTTTTTAAATGATTATAGTGTTTTTGTTTTTCCTTTCTCCTCAGCCATTAATTCTCTGATCTTTTTCTCTTCCCAATTTTTTCCGATTCCGAAGACATTAACCGCATGGAAGGCAATTCCAATCCCCCAGCCAAGCATTGGCCATAAAAACCATAAATATCCGGGAGCCGTCAAAAGATTCAGTGCTGCTAAAAAAGGAATAACCAGGCAGAACGAGGTAAGGTTCCCGTAGAATTCTTTTAATTCTTTTACTCTTTTGGAAGCTTTTTGGTAGGCTAGTGTTTCTTTACTTGATGATAAAATTTCCATAATACGTTGTTTTTAAGGTTAGTAATTTGTTTTTGCTGATTCAAATGTATGAAGGAAAACAGCCCTGGATCAACTTTATATTACTGAATGGTAGAATATGCTATCCGAATGGTAAAAGTCCGGGAATTAACAGAGATATTGTTTTCAGAAATCGCAAGCCAGTAAAGAGTTTTCGCCTATTCTGCTGTTGTAAAGACACAAAGATCTTATCTGCCATAAAATGACATACCGCTAAAGCCCTGATGTGTAAAAACTGATTTGTAAATGGCTATACTTTAGAAAGATCCAGGATTGAAATTTGGATTAAATAAAAACCGTGGGGAAGTGATAGGAATCTTTATTAATAGATAAAAGGGATGAGTTTCTTTGTTTTCTTTCTGTATTCGATGTATTCTTCTCCGAATTGTTCTACAAGAGCCTGTTCTTCAATTTTAATTCTGTAAGCAAAGGCTAAAAAAGGAGGAATAAAAGCAAAAATCAGTGAAATCCAGTTATTTAAATACAACCCTAATCCCAAAGAGGTCAGCAGGGAAAAGGCATAAGACGGATGTCTCAGGTATTGGTAAAATCCTTCTTTTTTGATCTGATGATCCTGTCTTATGGTTACATCTACGGTAAAGTATTTCCCTAGGGACCTGATGATGATGAACCTGAAAAGTATTCCGGTAAGGATAAGCAGTTCTCCTGCATACAGAATCCAGTTTCCTTTGGCTATCGAAAGGTGGATACTATGGGAAATCATGATGGAAGAAGCTATCGAGAAAGGAATGGCCAGCCACAAAATGTTCAAGGTAGATTTATCCTTATTCTTTTTATCTTCTTTATTGGATTTCAGTATGTTCTTATACAAAAACTCACTCAGAAACCAAATCACCATAGAAACGGTAAATACGATTTGTAATGCGTCCATTTGTTTGTTTTTAAAGATGAAGATTTTTTATACAATTTCCTTTATCAGTCTTCTTTAGAGTTTTGTTTTTCCATCAGTTCTCTGATCTTTTTATCTTCCCATTTTTTCATAAAATTGGTCTTGGGTATAAAAACCGTTACCGCATGGGCCAAGAGACCAATTCCCCAAAATGTCGCTGTAAAGAAGTTTTTAAACTGAAAGTAACTTTCTCCGGGTTTCAGATTGGCACAATTGTACACAACAATCATCACATTCACAGCAATATAAGCAAATAGATGCCCATAAAAGCCCCTCAATCTGTCTACCTGTTTTTTAGCGAGCTGGTATTGAATATCATTTTCGTCAAATGTTTCCATTATTTCTGTTTTTTTGTTGATTCATAATTTCTCTAATCTTCTTTTCCTGCCAGGACTCCCCAATGCCAAAGACCTGAAACGCATGGGAAGCCAGGCCAATTCCCCATCCCAGTGCCGGAAACCAAAACCAGTGACTGCGGCTTCCCGTAAAGAGATTGATAAAAATTAAAAAGGGAATAATAATGCAATAAGAAATCAGGTTGGTATAAAATCCTTTGATTTCTTTTACTCTTTTTTGTGCTCTTTTGTATGCTTTTATTTCATCATCAGGTTTTACACTGACAATATTGGGTTTAGCCGAAAGCATCGGAAGTTTTACTTTAAAATAATCTTCTGATTTTTCAATAAAAACATTCCTTTTGGTAAGGAGAGCATAGCGCTGTACGATATTGGAAAGTCCTATGCCTGAGCTTTCTTTGATCTGCTCCCTGACCTGAAGGTTATTTTCTATACAGAGGGTTTCTCCATCTGAAAATATTCTGATGACCAAAGGTTTTGAGGAAGTAGCAAAATTATGTTTGATACAGTTTTCCAATAATAGCTGGAGCGAGAGTGGAACCACATATTTCTGATAGTCTTCTTTGGCAACATCGAAGACAAAATCTACACTGTCTTCAAATCTTGTCTTTAAAAGGTTACAATAGGTTTTTGCAAATTCAATTTCATCTTCTACCGTTACCAGTTCTTTGTCTTTCTGCTCAAGTACATAGCGGTAAATCTTTGACATTGAGGCAGTAAACTTCTGGGCCTGCTGTGGGTTTTCATCAATCAGAGAGCTGAGAACATTCAATGAATTAAAAAGAAAATGAGGGTCAAGCTGGTTCTTTAAACTTTCAAACTGTGCATTGGCAGACTTTGCAATAAGCTTCTGCTCCACCACTTCTTTCCGGGATGTTTTCTTCAGTTCCTCCATGAATCCTTTTGCATGAAGAAAGGCAGAGATAAGCAATGCTACATTTATGGTAAACCAATTGATAAAATTATATTTTTCCGAAAAAAATGTTTCTGTAGTCACCGCTTTCTGGATCAGTACAAAATTGACATAATTACAAAAATAAACCAGCACAAAATTCAGGATAAGAATAGAGGCAATACTTAAAATTGCTCTTTTCGTTGTTGCTTCTGCCCAGGGAATTCTTTTATTCAGAAAGCTGTTAAGCATTCCATTTCCCCCTCCCAATACGAAAGAATACAGCATGGAAATAAGGATTGTATACAGGAAATTCTCGATGGTCTTTTCTGATGTAAAGGCAAAAAAGAAAAACATGGATACGGCCAGAGAGACCCAAAACAAGGTTATAAAATTATTACGCTTCATGATCGTTTTCTTAGCTCAAAATTAGTTTTTATTAAAGGTATCAAAAATTATTTCTTACCGAAAGGCTGGTTTTTAATCCTGAATGGTATAAAAAAACCTTCATGGGATGAAGGTTTTTTGAGTTAATCGATTTTGAGCCTTAGGAGACATCCTTTTCCGGTTCTTCTGCTGGTGTTTTTATTTGGTTTTCTCAACAGGAAGACTGATAAAGTATTCTGCTTCGGATCTTCCCCAATTGGGATCCAGTGCGGTCTTAAGCTTGTAGTTATTATACTTGACCAATGCTTCTTTAAACAATTCCAGCCCTTTTGTTTTGCTTCCGCCATACTGTTCAGGCGTAAAATAAATGTCTTCGGCTTTAATCAGGGCAATTCTGGGATTAGCAGCATCCAGTTTTTCGGCAATATTAAGTTCTTCTGAAGCTCTTGCCCCATCGGTCATAAAACGTTGCGCAGGGTTGACCATCATTCTTAGTGAATAAGCCATTTTCTTCAACAGATGAATTTCAGCATTATCAGCTCCTGCAAGACTCTGAGCCAGCCCAAGAAATTTTTCTGCCTGTGATGCCACGCCATCAAGCTCCTGCATATTCCCGTTTCTCATCATCACCCTTCCTTTTTGAATCTGGGAAAAAGCGGCATAATAAGGAGGCAGCCACTGTGAGCTTTCTTTACTTCCTATTCTCTCAAAATCGTTGGCCAGGGTCTGAAAATCCTCCGGTGTTTTACAGGTTTCTATTTTAGCTATTTTTTCAGTCATGATTTTTTCATAATCTGTCTGTGCAAAAGCAGTTAAACTCATACAAGCTAAAGCAAAGCTTAAAAGGTATTTTTTCATTATATTATTTTTTAAAAGTTAGTTAAATGGTTGGTCTAAGGTATACTTTTATAGGTTATTATTAATAGCATCTTCTGTTTTATCGACTCCAAAGCTGATAAATGCTCCTACAAATACAAAGGTATTGACAGGGGGAACAACTGCTGAGCTTCGTGAGCCGTCCACAGAAAAATTGTACCCATATACATTTTTTGATCCTAAAACATTGGAAACACTTAATACCAGCACCGTAAATGCTTTTGCGTCTTTTTTTCCAAGATTCGGAAGGTAATTGATGCTGAAATTAAGGGCATTATAATCTTTCAGTCTTCCTTCATTTCTGGTATAATTAATGGCTTTTCCGTTATCAAACGTAGAGGCAATATCATAGTAGGGACGGCCTTTAGCATAGGTATAAGAAAGGTTCACTCCCATTTTCCACTCCGGAATAAATCTTTTAACAACGGCTGAAAGGGTATGTTCTGCTGCAAAATTTGGTTTTAAACTCACCGGATAATTAAGGAAATCTCTTTTTGAATCCAGGAATGAATAGGTAACCCAGTAATCAATATTCTTGAATGTCTTTTTGTTATCTCTCCAAAACAGTTCCAGTCCTTTTGCATATCCGTAACCATCGTTATTTAGAGCCGTCTGAATCTGTTGATTTTGTTCTTTTCCCGGGATAACATTAAATGTTTTAATCAGCTGATCATATTTTTTATAGAAAGCTTCAAGGCGTAAACTTCTTCCTTCTGAACTTCTTTGCACCTGGAAAACAAAATGTTGTGAGTTCTGAAAACCTAGTTCTGCCGGGCCATTGATATATTTGCTTTCAGGATTCTGATAAAAAAGTCCGTAAGCCAAAGAGGTTGTCCAGTCTCTTGCAAGACGATAGGCTAATGCAAAACGGGGTGCAATATTACTTTTTCCCAGAAAAGAAGAATGCTCAGCCCTCACCCCTATTTTTGCAGATAATGCATTACTGAATCCAAGGTCTGTTTCTACAAAAGCTGAAGAAATTAAGTCTTTATAATTCTTCTGCACCTCTTCAAAATTGAGTTTTTCATTGGTGTTATTCAGTTCAAAACCTCCTCTTACCGCACTGATCTTATTAATCTTTCTCTCGAGTACCGCTTTAAAATTGATATAATTTCCATCTGTCAGCAGTTTTGTTCTATCTGATTCTCTTTCCTGAGTTTCTGTAGAAAAATTAAGATCTGATTCATTATAGGAGTACGAGCCTCCTATATTTAGCAGGTATTTTCCAAATTTCTGTCTGAACGATAGGTTATGGTAGGTATTTTTCCCTTTGAGTCTTACCAGTCCAAAGTCGTATTCCGGCTCAAGACTTTCTGACCTCACTCCCATTGTATTGGAGTTGTACATTCCGTAATACTTAAAAAAGCCTCCTGATTTTGTTTTAACTCTAAAATTCAGGTCACCGTTAAGTCCATGTGGAGCATCAATAAAATCTGTATTGAAATTAAGGGCTTTCTGCATCAGGCTTAAAATTGAATACCCTACAGAAGCGCCAAAGGAATAGTCTTTTTTAGCGCCTAATTTTTGAAATCCGGCACTCAAAAAAATGGGAGAAATCCCAATATCATAAGAGCTCTGATCCGGAAGGTCAACACTTTCCAACATCAGCACACCGGAAAGGGCCTGGCCATAAAGAGCAGAATATCCGCCACTTGAAAATATATTCCCTTTAAAAAGAGAGGTGTTGAACTGGTCTCTTCCTGCAATTCCGGGGATAGAATTAGAGAAATAATTATTGATCAGGCTTCCATCCATAAAAATCCTGGATTCTGTTCCTGTTCCTCCCCTGATAAAAAGACCTCCGGATTCACCTACTTTCTGAACTCCCGGAAGATAGTTTAATGCTGAAGATATCTGCCCATCTGCCCCTGCTGTAGTATAAATATCAATAGGAGTAAGCAGTGCGGTAGCCCTTTTCTTATCACTTGCTTCTATAGATCCTGCAGAAACTACTACTGCATCAATCTCACTGATCTGCTCCTTCAGATCTGTATTTACAGCAACAGATTGATTTTCAATAACAATTGATTTTTCAACGGTTTCGTATTTTGGATGTGTAAAGGTGAGGATATGGCTTCCTTTTTCGGAGGTTTCAAAAGAAAAATTTCCCTGCCCATCCGTTGTAGCTCCATCATAAGTATCTTTAAGTGTAACGTTTACCTCACTTATTCCCTTATTTTTAAAAGCTACCCTTCCTGAAACTTTTACCTGGGCATATCCCATTATAAAAGCTAAAAAGAAAAATAGGAATAGTAATTTTTGTCCTTGTATTTTCATGGTTCTAATTTCTTGGTCAAAAATATTACAAGAAATGCCTTTTTGTAAAAAAAATTTACTGAAAGGCATAGTTTGATTACTGAATGGAAAATTAGTGAATAGGGATACAGAAATCTACAATCATTTTTCCTTCGGGATGTTCTTTAAAGTTGGAATGATAGATTTCAAAAGGGAATGCTTTCCTCATGGAATACCCATGTTTATTCATCCATAAAAACAAGGATACCCAACATTGTTCAAAGTCATGAAGCGTTACTTCTCCTCTTCCAACAACAAATTTTCCGGCATCGATACTTTCAGAAAATATCTCTCCCTGAGCCTTATCCAGTTTTTCATCCAATAACATACAGGCATGAATTCTGACTTTATCCGCAGGGGTAATTTTAAAGCTATCATGATACACAGAAATCATTTTAACATTTTCTCCCGGAAACAGGTTTTTCTTTTTTGCCCAGTCTATCAGAATATTGTAAGAGGGCTCCACCTGGGCCAACCCAAGACTCATCACTGCTGCCAGATTCATTCCCGGCATTTCTTTTACTTCGATTTTTAAGTTCATTGTAGTCCAATTTAATAGGTTTTCAATACTGCAAATGTATTGGCTGAAAACCGTATCAACTTGTCCGTTCTTGCTTTGTGTTTGTAAAATCTTGTGAAATGTTTCAGGTGCTGACTTACGGAATTCAGATGGAGGAACTCCATAATATTTTTTGAATGTTTTACTAAAAACCGAATGGCTTGAGAATCCAAGATCGAAATAAATTTCTTTAATTTCAGCGTCTTTATGCACCGCCAGGTAGAAAGCACTCTTTTCTATTTTCTTTCTGATAATATAGTTCTGAAGTGTTTCTCCTGTAATAAGTTTAAATATTCTGTGAAAATGGAAAGGGGAATAGGCACTGACCTCTGCTATTTTTTCCAAAGAGAGGTCCGTGTCAAGATGATTGTCAATATAGTGGATCACTTTTATGATCCGTTTTTTATATTCTTCCAAATCAAAAGTACTGATCTGCAAAGATATTGATGTGGTACAATCTGGAGTTGTCTTTTATTGCTGTTTTTAAGATTTTTCGTTTTTTATTGCAGCGTACACACAGAAACTCCCAATTGAGGCCAAAACAGAAGCTAAGACAAAAGGAGCTCCACTGAAAATCAAGGGGCTATGGCTAGATGTAAAATAAGCGAATACATTGGTCATTAGCAAAGGTCCAAAAACAGCAGTAATGCTGCCAATACTCGACAATCCTCCCTGAAGGAGCCCTTGCTTGTTATCAGGAACTTTGGAAGAAATTACGCTTTGGAGTATTGGGGTAGCCATCCCCCCTAATGCATAAGGAACCATGACGGCAAAAGCCATCCATGACTTATTTATTAACCCAAATAACAGCAGACTGACGCAGTAAATAAACATGCAAATCATGATTGATTTCTTCTGACCCAGCTTATTGATAAATAATCCAATAAACAGCCCCTGGGATATCACCATTAAAACGCCAAAAAACCCTAATGAATATCCTATCATATCCGCCTTCCAGTTAAACTTTTCCATCCCATATACATTCCAGGTGCTCTGCATAGCATGACCCGCCAAAGCGATGAATACAAAAGCAACAATCAGTGAAGGGGCCAATATCTCTTTTTTAATGCTTTTGATGGCTCCTATAGGATTGGCAGTTTTCCAGGAAAAAGGTCTTCTGTTGCTTTCTTTAAGAGATTCGGGTAATACAAAAACGCCGTACATAAAATTAAGAAGACTCAGCCCGGCAGCGGCATAAAAAGGGATTCGTTCACCATACTGCCCCAGCAATCCTCCAATCACAGGTCCTATGATTAATCCAAGCCCGGCAACGGCACTTATCATTCCGAAATTCTGACTTTTCTTTTCAGGTGTACTGATATCTGAAACATATGCAGTAGCAGTAGTCATGCTGGATCCCATAATTCCTGTTATTATCCGCCCCACAAACAACCACATAAGGTTTGGCGCAAATGCAAGAATCAGATAATCTATTCCGAGTCCCAATAGAGACCATAAAAGTACAGGTCTTCGTCCGAAGCGGTCACTAAGATTCCCCAGGATTGGGGCAAATATAAACTGCATTAAGGCATATATCGATATAAACCACCCTATATACTGTGTTGTCGTACTTAAATCTCCATTTGACAGCTTCAAAATAAGGGTAGGCAGCACGGGAGCAACGATCCCTATTCCAATGATATCAATCAGGATGGTGATAAAAATAAAAACCAATGCGTAATCTTTTTTTCTTTGCATAAGTAGGGGTTGTTTTTTTAAAGTAAGTATGAATATTTTACAATTAAGCTATCGCTGCATTCATTAGATTTTTAATGACTTGCGCCAGGTAATTGAAGTTTTGATTGATAAAGAAATGGTTCCCGTTTACGATCTGACATTCACATTCGGATTCCGTATAATGAGCCCAGTTTCTTATGTTCAGGGCATATCGTTCATTTTTTCCCATTACAGCAAAAACGGGAGTCTGTATTTTTTCATAAAACGGAATATTTTCCTTGTTCTCCAGCAATCCGAAGTCTGCTCTGAGCACGGGTTCAAAAAAGTCCAGTAATTCTTCAAACTCCATGATTTCATCCGAAAGCCCACCCAATTTTCTTACCTCCATAAAGAATTCTGTTCTTGGCAATCCGGCAATAGGTGGGTTATTTTTTATTTTGGGGCCAGGATATCCTGTGGGAACAAAATAAGCGGGAGCATCCATAGATTCTTCCATTGCAAGACAAATCTCATGTCCTAAAATAGCTCCCATACTATGGCCGTATATGAGGTATGGAACTTCTTTTTTCCGCTCTTTTTTTACCTGGCTCAACAGATCTGCTACAGCATCCTGTTTATTTTTTAAAAAGGATGCTGTCATACGATCTCCTCTACCCGGAAGTTCAGGGGTTACTACCTGAAAAAAGGGTTCTAAATTTTCAATCAGCGGACGGAAAGAATTTTTGTCTCCGCCTGCGTAATGCAATAAAAATACCTGCGGTTTATATGATGTTGTTCTGTTCATAGGTTTTCTTTAGTGTGTATAGTTTAGAACATGGGAGATCTCTTACCATCTCCCATGTTTTTTAATTACTGGCAGCTGTTTTAAGGATTAGGTCAATGATCTGTTCTTTCTGTTCCAGCATCGTTTGATGGGATGCATTAATAGGATAAACAGATAATAAATCACGGTTTTCCATGATGGAATCTACATTATTATAGGCTGATCCCTGTACATGGCTGTTAAATGACTCATTGAAGGTTTCTCCCTCAAGCATTGCCTTGAATAAAACCACTTTTGTCGAAGTAAGATTATTTGAAATATTTTCTTTAATAATCGTATACTCAGCTGACATAAAGTTTTTAGTGGCTGTAAACTGACGGTCATCAACATGAATATTGAGTTTCTCACTCAACTCTTCATCTGTAGGAAACGAAAGGAATTCTACCAGTTTCTGATCAGAGGCGTAGAAAATAGTATCCAGCAGATAAACTGTAATTTTCTGATGTCCTCTGTTCTCAAGCTCTGAGGCAATCTCCAGTGCAATATTTCCACCCAGAGACCATCCTAACAGGATATATTCTTCCTGATGATTATCTTTCCGAATGTCATCAATATGATCCAGATAATAATGAGCAAGCCCTTTCAGGTTACTAATCTTCTCTTCATTGTATAAGTTATAGGAATCTACTCCATAACAGTTATATTCTGCTTTTAACTGTTCTGCCAATGACTGATAGACTTCACAACCTCCGTTTCCAGGATGTATCAGGAACATTTTCGGATTGCTATTCTCCTGATTAAAGGCAACGATAGGCTTATACTCTTTCCCGTAGCTCATTATCGTTTTAGAAAGCTTACTTATCGTTTTCTCTTTAAACAACTCTACAATTTTGAGCTGAACATCCAGCTGCTGCTGTATCCTGTTGATCAGCTTAATAGCCATGATACTATTTCCTCCTAATTTGAAGAAATCATCATGAATACTAATTCCTTCCGGATCCAGATCCAATACTTCTCCATAGATACCGGCAAGTTTTTGTTGCAGATCATTTTCAGGAGCGGCATATTCTGATATTCCGATAAACTCAGGCTCAGGAAGGCGTTTTCTGTCTGTTTTTCCGTTGATCGTGAGAGGAAGACGTTCCAGATGTATATACACATTCGGAATCATGTAATCCGGAAGTGTTTCTGATAAGAATTCAGAAATCATATGGGGGTCTATTACCGGATCAGAAACATAGTATCCGGCAAGATATTTCATTCCTCCTCTGTTTTCTTTGGCCAGAACAACAGCCTGCTTCACTCCAGGGTACTGAAGTAACCTGTTTTCAATTTCTCCAAGCTCAATTCTATATCCGCGGATCTTCACCTGGAAGTCATTTCTGCCCATATATTCCAATTCACCATTAGCCAGCCAGCGTACTAAGTCACCGGTCTTATATAGCCGTCCATTCTTTCCTTTTTCTTTTTGTTCTAACGTCTGGAATGGATTGTTCAGGAAGCGTTCTTCTGTCAGCTCAGGTTGGTTTAAATAACCTCTGGCAACACCTGCTCCCCCTATATAAAGCTCTCCTACTGCCCCTACAGGAACAGGACGGAAATGGGCATCCAATACATAAGCCGTCATATTGTTGATAGGATCCCCGATATTTAATGGATTGTGATCTTCTTTATAATAATGAAGTGTTGTACAAACTGTTCCTTCGGTTGGCCCGTACTCATTCACCAAGATGATATCCTCAATATTTTTATCCAGGGCAGGGAAACTTTCTCCTCCGGCAAAAATCAGCTTCAAGTGGGTTCCATGATCTATAACCTCCCTCAATAAAGCTGGCGGTATAAAGGAAACTTCTATATTATTTTCTTTGATATAGTCATTAAGTTCGTTCACTGATGTTCTAAGGTCATTGCTATACATCCACAAGGTATTCCCGTTACATAATGCCGGAAATGCTTCATAGACAAAGGCATCGAATACATAATTTGAAAAACATCCCACTTCCTGGTATTCTTCAAGTCGGTGAACTTTTATCATTGATTCTATAAGGTTGATCACTCCAGAATGTTCAATCATTACCCCTTTAGGAAGTCCCGTCGTTCCACTGGTGTAAATCACATAAGCCAGATTGTCCGGGCTTACCTTGGCAGCAGGATTGCCAGAGTTTGACTGATCAAGCTTTTCTATAACCTTTTCGCTATCCAATACAATTAACTCTGCTTTTCCTAAAGAAGATTCTATTAACGTATTGACTCCATTTTTCTGGGTAAGAACCACTCTGGCCTCAGTATCTTTTACAATATGATTAAATCGCTCTGCCGGATATGATGGATCCATAGGAACATATGCCGCTCCGGCTTTCATCACAGCAAGGATTGCAATAATTGTATCTTCAGAACGCTCAAGACATAGAGGTACCAGATCATCCGGCTGAAGATGATATTCATTGATAAGGTGATTGGCCAAACGATTGGCTCTTTCATTCAGTTCACGATAGGATAATCTTATATTCTGATAGACTAAAGCCGTAGTGTCAGGAGTCATTTCAACCTGATTTTCAAAAAGCTGATGAATCGTAAACTTATCCTGATATCCTTTCTGGGTATTATTCCAAACGTCTACGATCTGTTTGCTTTCCTTCTCCGCGATCAGAGAAAGCTCATTAATTCTTGTATTCCCTGTTCCTGATTTTACCATCTGGTTCAGAAGGAATTGATAAGAATCTGCCATACGGACAATTGTTTCTTTTCTAAACAGAGAGGTTGCATAGTTGAAGGTCATCTGTATCGCTTCCGGACCATCATTTACCATTGTCGTCAGATCAAACTTTGCAGCCTGATAGTCAACTTCACCATCAAAAGAATAGAACAAGGCTTCATCTTCCTTAGCAGTTGAACCTCCGCCACCAAAATTCTGCAGTCCAAACATTACCTGGAAGACAGGGTGTCTGGATGTGTCCTGTTCTACTCCTAATTCTTCCACAAGCTTCTCGAATGGAAGATCCTGATGGGATTGTGCTTCTGTCACCGAACCTGCCACCTGAAGGATAAAGTCTTTTACCTTTTGCTCTGAGTCAATTTTCTCTCTTAAAGCCAGGGTGTTTACAAAGAAACCGATGATATCTTCAAGACCGGCATAATGACGGTTGGCAATAGGGCTTCCCACTACAATATCTTCCTGACCGGAATAGGCTGAAAGCATCAGATAATATCCACTCAGCATGACACTGTATACACTTACTCCAAGATTTCTGGAGATCCCTCTGATCCCTTCGGATATTTCTCCTGATATATCAACATTAATTGTTTCTCCTTCATAAGAGATGTCTGCAGGTCTATGGAAATCCGTTGGTAAATCCAGACTTTGATAATCATCGAATTTAACCTTCCAATACTCAATCTGGCTATCCAGGCGTTTACCTGAAAGATAATTACGCTGCCATAACGCAAAATCTTTATATTGAATCTTCAATTCAGGAAGTGTAGAGGCCATTCCTAATGATAATGTATGATAGAGACTGCTCAGTTCCTTTAAAAAGACCTCTGTAGACCATCCGTCAAAAGCAATATGATGAATCACAACAGACAGATACTGTTGCCCTTTGAAGCTGAAGATATTGATCTCTACAGGAATTTCTGAATCCAGACGGAAGACTTTATTGGCACATTTGTTTATGTGCTGATCCAATTCTTCTCTCGTCTCTACTTCTGTTATTTTAAATTCAGGAATAAAATCTGTAACTATCTGATACCCTACTCCATCTTCATTCGTTTTGATCAATGTGCGGAGCACTTCATGACGCATTACTACCGCTTCAAGAGCTCTACACAGAACGGAAACATCCGTTTTCTTATTCAGAATAACAGTCATTGGAATATTGTACGCACTGCTTCCTCCTTCATATGCTTCTATAAACCAAAGTCTTTCCTGTGCAAAAGACAAACGCTGCTCTTCAGGCGATGATATTGCTATCGGGGTTATGGTTACCTGTTCATCACTATGATCTTCTCCACTTAATACATTGGCCAGAGAAACGATGGTCTTATGAGTAAGTACCTTAGCCACTTTCACCTGTATACCAAGTTCCTGCTTGATCTTACCGGCTAACTTAATCGCCATGATACTGTTTCCTCCTAATCGGAAGAAGTCATCATGGATACTGATGTTTTCAGGGGTAAGTCCCAGCACTTCACCGTAAATTCGGGATAGTGTTCTCTGTAACTCATTTTCTACGGCTACATATTCTCTGTCTCCACTGAAATCAGGTTCAGGAAGCTGTTTTCTGTCTAGCTTACCATTGATGGTCAATGGTAAAGAGGTGAGATGAACAAAGACACTCGGTACCATATATTCCGGTAAAGAGGAGGATAAATACTCAGTAAGGAGTTCATGATCCAGCTCTCCTGCTGATACATAATATCCGGCAAGGTATTTCATCCCCGCATTGTTCTCTTTGGCCAATACCACAGACTGTTTTACTTCAGGATGCTGAGACAATCGGTTTTCGATCTCTCCAAGCTCTATTCTATACCCCCGGATCTTTACCTGGAAGTCATTTCTCCCAATGTATTCTATATTCCCATCAGGAAGCCAACGCACAAGGTCTCCCGTACTGTACAGTCTTCCATTTTCTCCATTCTCTTTCTGCTCTTTCGTTTGGAAAGGGTTAGCAATGAAGCGTTCCCCTGTCAGATCAGCACGGTTTAAATAGCCTCTTGCTATTCCCATTCCTCCAAGATAAAGCTCACCTACAGCACCTACAGGGACTAAACGATGGGATTCATCCAGCACATAAGCTGAACTGTTCCCTACCGGACGGCCGATCAGATGAACATCTCCATGTTCTACCTGTTTGTAAGTGGCATAGATCGTAGCTTCGGTAGGTCCATAAAGGTTGTACAACACTTTCTCTTCTGACCAGTATTTTCCTGTTTCATAATCACAAGGCTCTCCTGCATACAACAAACCTTTAAGGAATGGGTAAGCTACACGTGGAAGAACAGAAAGCATCACCGGTGGTAAATAGGTATAAGCAATTTCATTAGAAACTAAGTATCTGCTGATGGCATCGGCATCCTTCTTCGTTTCTTCATCCAACAGATGAAGTTCGTTTCCATACAGTAAACTGTTGAAAAACTCGGATACGGATACGTCAAAAACATAGGACGTATAAGCCGTTATTTTCTCTCCTTCACTAAAACCATAAGCCTCTCTTACCTGAGAAACAACGTTGACTACATTCCTGTGTTCCACCATAACTCCTTTAGGCAGTCCCGTGGTTCCACTGGTATAAATAACATAGGCCAGATTATCTGATTCAACTT
>NZ_JAESIT010000023.1:0-73979 GCF_016756935.1 Chryseobacterium sp. KMC2 | reverse complement strand
GCCTCAAAGAGGCCGCCGATTCCGTTAAAAATAATATTAATATGAAGTTATAAAATTACAGTCTGTATAGAATGGGCAGGTGCATTCAGTTTGGCAGCCATTCCTTCTATCCACAGATTTGTGTCGATATCATTGTCTGAATCATTCATAATTACGGTTACCAGTTGTCCGTTTTGATTCATGAAAGCAGTAGACGTAAGGGCAGCTCTGTTAGAAGAACTTCCGATTCTCTGGGCATTCGGTTTAATAAATTTTGATACATGTCCTACGTAGTAATATTCATAGGTATAATGTACTTCTCCGGTTTTGGTATCTGCAATAATTGGGGCAAAGCAGAAATTTCCTTTATGATTAGGTCCTCCGGTTTCATCCAGCAGGATATTCCAGTCTGTCCATAATGCATTTCCTTTGTTGAAGTCGTTAAGCATATTTTTCCCGTACAGCTCACCTAAGCTTACATCATAGATCTGATCCATTTTGAACTGTTCTTTACAGCCTTCAGTAAACGCCAGAAATTTATCTGGAAAAGCTCTGTGGGTTTCTGCTAAATTATCAAAAAGCTGGGTTTTATTATTCCATGTTTCATACCAGTGATATCCAATTCCATGAGCATATTTTGAAGTTTCAGGATCACTCAGGGTGGTGGTTGCTCTTTGATAGATCAGGTCTCTGTTATGATCCCAGATCATTACTTTTTTATCTTTATATCCATTTTTCCAAAGGGTAGGTCCCAGATTGTTTTTCAGAAATTCACCTTCCTCTTCTGCTGTATAGATACATGATTCCCAGCTTTGTGTTGCCATAGGCTCATTCTGAACAGTTAATCCCCACACATTAATACCTCTTTTCTCATATTCTTTGATGAATTGGATATAATAATCTGCCCAGGTTTGATAATATTGATTTTCCAGTCTTCCGCCTTTGTATAAGCTCTTATTAGACTTCATCCAGGCAGGTGGGCTCCAGGGAGAAAAATAAAAGGTAAAGTTATTGCCTATCGCATTTTTCGCTTCTTTAATCATAGGAATCTTATATTTTTCGTCATGGGCAATATTGAAAGACTTCAGAGAAGTATCATTATCTGCCACATAGGTATAAGAGTCGCTGGAAAAATCACAGGAGTTCATATTGGTACGTACCACGGTATATCCCAATCCATCTTTACCAAAATAAGCGTCTAAAATTTCTTTCTGCTTATTTTTAGGCATTTTGTAAAAAGTTTCAGCCGAAGCATCAGTGATCGCCCCTCCTATTCCTATTAATTTTTGATATTTAAAACTGGGAGCCACAAAAATACAGGCTTCCGTTTCCTTAGGCTGTCCGAATTTTTCAAACTTTACAGATCCTTTATCGGTCATTTTTTCATTAACCTTAGAATTGGTAAGAATTACTTTAGCTGTTTTTCCTTCATTTTTCTTCCAATAGTTTTGCGCATTGGCATTGAAAACAACACCTACAACAAAACAGCTTACAATTAGTTTTCTCATATTTTTTTCTGTTTTTGGACTTATCGTCCTCATTTTCGCTATTTATTTTGATAGACTCTTACATAGTCTATGTAATACTTCTGTGGAAAAACAAGATCATCAATCCCCTCTTTTCCACCCCACATTCCTCCTACTGCTAGATTTAAAATAATGAAGTAAGGCTGGTCAAACGGCCATGCTCCATAATTTTTTTCTTTATTTTCGTAGGTGAAAAATTTGCGTTCATCTATATAAACGTCTATTTTTTCCGGTGTCCAGTCTGCTTTATAGACATGGAACGTTTCACTTACATCCTTTACAAACAGGGTATCTGTTTTCTGTGTTCCCTGAATATGGTTGTATTTTTTAGTGTGAACAGAAGTATGTACATACCCCTGATTAAAACCCACGTGCTCCATGATATCCAGTTCACCATCATTCGGCCATTTTTTCATATTTTCGCTCATCATCCAGATTGCCGGCCATGTTCCGCGGCCCTTGGGAAGTTTTGCTCTGACTTCTATTGTTCCATACTGAAAAGCAAATTTTCCTTTGGTTAAAAGTCTTGCAGAAGTATATTTATTGTTTTCCCAATTTTCTTTTTTAGCTTCAATGATAAGATTTCCTTTTTCCATTCTGACATTCTCAAGCCGGTTTTTAGTATAAAACTGAGCTTCCTCATTTCCAAAACCACCCCCTCCGGTATCATAATTCCACTTTAATGAATCCGGAAGTCCTTTACCATTAAATTCATCATTCCATATAAGGGTTCTGCCAGAATCCGGTCTGTTTGAGGCACAATTGACAACAGAAAGGAAAAAAGCTCCTACTGTACATATTTTGATGATACTTTTAGCTTTGAGGTTCATATGGATTAGGTTTGTTTCGGCTAAAGCCATTTTCTGACATTTTACTAAGCGGGCTAAAACCCGTTCTTATCGAATTGAGCTTATTTCACCCAATTAATTCTTTTTGTCTGAACATTTTGAGAATGGGTTCCGATCATTATATCAAATTCCCCACTTTCCCAGTCAAAGTTCAGATCCTCATCAAAAAATTTCAGTTCTTCAGGTGTCAGCTTAAAATCTACTTTTTTGCTTTCTCCTTTTTTGATGAATATTTTCTGAAAGCCTTTCAGTTCCTTCACAGGTCTCACTACTTTTCCGAAAAGATCCCTGATATAAAGCTGTACCACTTCTTCACCGTCATATTTTCCTGTATTGGAAACGGTAACACTGATGTTCAGTGTCTGATTTCCGGTAAGGTTTACTGAGCTTAAAATCATATCAGAGTATTTAAAATCTGTATAGCTCAGGCCATATCCAAACGGATATTTCGGATCATTATCAAGGTCTATATAGGCGGAAACATAGTTTCTGTCAGTATTATTTTTTGCAGGTCTTCCCGTATTAAAATGATTATAGTACACAGGGATCTGCCCTTCTGTTCTCGGAAAGCTCATCGGAAGTTTTCCTCCAGGATTTACGGTACCAAACAGAACATCTGCAATAGAGTTTCCTGCTTCCGTTCCGAGCCACCATGTGTACATAATCGCAGGAATATTGTCTGATGCCCAGTTGAAAATCAGAGGCCTTCCGGCATTAACCATCAAAATAATAGGTTTTCCCGTTTTGGCAATTTCTTTCAATAAATCTTCCTGAACGCCTGTAAACCCGATATTGCTTCTGCTTTTTGCTTCGCCGCTCATCGCATGGCCTTCCCCCAATGTCATAATGACAACATCAGCTTTTTTTGCAGTCTCTACTGCTTCCGAAAACTGACTTTTATCCTGATCATCCACATTACAGCCCTTTGCATACATTAAAGTGGAGTTTTTATCGAGTTGATTTTTAATTCCGTCAAATTGTGAAACGATTCTTTGGTTATCATCTTTGAAAGCAATAGACCAAAATCCGTGATTGGCTACAGTTTCTTTAGCGAAAGGACCAATCAAAGCAACCGTTTTTACCGTTTTTGAAAGCGGAAGAATATTCCCCTGATTTTTAAGAAGAACAATACTTTTGGAACCAAATTCTCTTCCGAACTTTCTATTCTCCTGATTGTCGGTTTGTTCTTTCTGCCTTTTTTCATTGCTAAATCGGTAAGGATCATCGAAAAGACCCATTTCAAATTTTTTGGTTAAAATTCTCCCTGTGGCATCATCTACCAGTTTAGCATCTACTTTTCCTTCTTTAACCAGTTTTGGAAGTTGTGCCATGTATACACGGCTTTCCATATCCATATCACTTCCTCCCTGTATAGCTTTTTCTGCGGCTTCGTTAGCATCTCTGGCATAGCCGTGAGGAATCATTTCCCCAATGCTTCCCCAATCTGAAACTACAAAACCTTTATAATTCCATTTTCCCTTTAAAAGGTCTCTCTGTATGTATTGGTTGGCTGTAGCCGGAATTCCGTTAATGTCATTAAAGGAATTCATAAAAGTAGCTACTCCCGCTTCTGCAGCAGCTTTGAATGGTGGAAGATAAGTTTCATTCAGCTGTCTGAGACTCATATCTACAGAATTATAATCTCTCCCACCTACAGCCGCTCCGTATGCTGCAAAATGTTTTGCACAGGCCATTACGGCATCAAGACTTCCCAAACCTCTGCCCTGAAATCCTTTAATCCTTGCTAATCCTATTTTTGTTCCCAGGTAAGTATCTTCACCGGAACCTTCCATTACCCTTCCCCATCTCGGATCTCTGGCGATATCCACCATTGGCGCAAACGTCCAGTGAATACCATAAGCAGCCGCTTCCGTAGCTGCAATTCTTTCTGATTTTTCTATCATTCCCAGATCCCAGCTTGCCGCCTGTCCCAGATTCACAGGAAAAGTAGTACGGTATCCATGGATAACGTCCTGCCCGAATAGTAAAGGAATTTTCAGTCTCGACTGCATTGCCAGTTTCTGAAATGCCCGGGTTTCTTCCGATCCTGCCACATTCAGCATGGAACCGACTTTACCTTTTTTAATTTCCTCTAAAACAGCTGCAGAATTAGACTGCTGAGGTCCTGTAGCATATTCGAAACCACTATACTGAACCATCTGTCCTACTTTTTCTTCAAGGGTCATTTTAGCCAGCAGCTCTGCTACTTTCTGATCAATTGTTTTCTGTCCGTAAGTGCTCATTCCCAATGTGGAAAATGCCAGTAAGAAATAAACTCTTTTCATGATATCAAATTAAAAAATAAAGGTTGCTGTAGAACGTCCTGAAATTGTTGCAGCAGCGGTTTTCCCGGCAAATTTAATATTAAAATTTTCATCTGCTTGATTATCGTTCTGAACAATTAAAACTATTTTCCCAAATTGAGTCTTAAAAGCTACTGTGGAAAGTTTACCGGTCTGTGTGGAAGCGATACGCTGAGAACCTGCAGGAACAAATTTCGAAGCGTGTGCAATAATATAGTAGGAAACATTTCTTGTGAAATTTTCACTGTCAGATACGGTAATTGCTCCCTTACATTCTGTACATCCGCCATCTGTATGGGGTTTATACTGAGGATCATTTGCAAGGTTCCATTCCAGAGCTATTTTACTCCAGTTTCTCATAGAACCGATGATCACATTTTTTGTATGCCAGTTCAGGTCTTCATTAAAAGTTCCCTTTGCACCGGTCCACTGCTCCGTAAAATACAGATTTTTATCAGGGAAAGCATCGTGCACAGTACTTAAAGCAGAGATTTCACCTTCATATAAATGAAAAGCAGACCCGTCAATATATCGATACGCATCAGGATCTTTCAGAATGTCAATGGCATACTCGGGTTTATTACAATTATGGTCATAGACTACAATTTTAGTATGGATTTGATTTGTTTTAAATTCCGGACCTAAATGATTTTTGATAAAGTCTCTTTGCTGCTCAGATGGCATATATAAACTGGGATTATTTCCCGGATGCAGAGGTTCGTTCTGAGGCGTAACCGCATCAATATGAATCCCCTCTTTCTTCATTTCCTGAATATACTTTACAAAATACCGGGCATAAACACCATAGAATTCAGGTTGTAAACTCCCTCCTTTTGATTTTCCATTATCCTTCATCCACACCGGGGCAGACCACGGCGCTGCAATAATCTTAATTTTAGGATTAATAGCTAAGATTTCTTTTAACATAGCAATCAGAGCTTTATCCTTTGCCAGACTGAATTTTGAAAGACTGGCATCCGTCTGCCCTTCCGGAAGATCATCATAAGAAAATACCTCACCATCAAGATCTGAAGCTCCTATACTTAACCTTAAATAGCTTACAGAAATCGAATTTTTATCGTTTCCAAAAATCTCATTGAGTAGAGCTTTTCTTTTTGAAGGTGATAACCGGTTGATCACTTCCACACTTCCTCCTGTCAATGTATATCCAAATCCATCAACATATTGAAACTTTTGAGAACCATCAATTTCAATATTTTGATCATTATTGGAACCATTTCCAAATTTGAAAGGAGTCTGAAGTTGTAATTTTACGCTTTCATCGCCTTTTGTCAGCCAATACTGGACCTCATCGCCTTTAACCTCAGCAACCGATGTGCAGGATAAAGGAAAAAGTACCACACCACAAAGTAGTGCGGTACCTCTAAAGAAACTATATAAGTTGTGAAACTTCATGTTTAATAGCCTGGGTTTTGCTTGATCAGTGTATTAAGAAGTTCGTTATAAGGAATAGGTAAAAGCTCATTCCTGTTAGCCTTGAAACCTCTTGATGCCAATTTGGACGGCGCATCTCCCCATCTTACAAGATCAAACCAGCGGTGTCCTTCCCCGGCCAGTTCTCTTCTTCGTTCATCTTTTACTGCCTGCAGAGAAACTGGAACTGATGGCAGCCCAACTCTGGTTCTTACAGCATCCAGTAACGCCTGGGCTCTTGCTCCTGAACCATTGAGTGCTTCTGCTTCCATAAGATAAGTATCTGCAAGTCTTATTACGATGTAATTTCTGCTGTAGTTAAGCTCCGGAGCTCCCGGAAGGTTAGATACTTCGTCTCTTGAAGGGAGATATTTATTCAGAAAATATCCTGTATCGTTATGAGCCGGAGAATATTTAATCTCACCATTAGCAGCCAGCTGTTTTGCATTCAATATAGTAGATTTTACCCTTGGATCACTGGCCATGAAATTGTAAAGATCTTCAGTGGCAGTATTAAAAGCCCAGCCGGAAACAATATCAGGTGCTGAAGTCTTCAGCCTGTCATATCCTCTTGGCCCGATCATGATGCATATAGAATTCCCCTCATCTTTTCCCTGTCCCCAGAAAGGCCAGTCGGAATTTCCTTTATTGGTGTGCATAACTTCAAGAATAGATTCTGAGGTAAATTTATTTCCAGCCTTCCACAGGTCGTCGTAGTTGGCTACTAATTTATAACCATATTGACTGGCCTGCCCCGGCGTTCCGTTTACCTCTGCAAATTGAGCTGCAGCCTGAGCTTTTTTATTGTTATACAGATATATCTTGCCCAGAATAGCCCGTGCTGTTCCCTGGCTGATCCTTCCCACCTCAGCTTTGTTGGTAGGAGCTATAGCTAACGGAAGATCATTAATGGAAGCCTCAATATCAGATTCAATCTGGCTGTAAACAGCCTGAGGGTCTGCCTGAGGAATATTATAATAGTCGTCTGTAGCCGTAATAGGTTTTAGAATCAAAGGAATATTTCCGAACATCTTCAGAAGTTCAAAATAATACAGTGCTCTTAGTGTTTTAGCTTCAGCAATGAACCTGTTTCTGGTCTGGTCATTCATTTTAGCATCAGGAATACGCTGAATCAAAAGATTGGCTCTGGCAATTCCCTGGTAAAAATCATTCCAGTAGGTTTTAGGAACCGATATCTGATCAATGGAAAAGTTAGAAAAACTTTGTATACCGGCGCCGTCTGTAGGGCTTCCTCCTCCTGAATAGAAATCATCAGAACCTGCATTAAAGAAAGTTACTGTATTTTCAAAACCTCCGGAATATTTTCTGAGAAGATCATATACCGATACCAAAGCACTGAAAGACTGCTCTTCATTCTGGAAATAGTTATTGGAGTCAAAAGCTCCTTTATTCTGTACATCTTCGATGAATTCATCACCACATGAAACGGAACTGAATCCGATCCCTGATGTAAGAACGACTAATAATATTGTTTTATAGAATCTGTTTTTCATGTTGTTTTTTTTAGAATTGAATGTTAGCTCCAAATAAGAATGTTCTGGCTTGCGGATAGTAAGCTCTATCGATACCGTAAGAATCATTTACTGCAATTTCAGGATCATATCCTGTGTACTTTGTAAATGTAAACAGGTTTTCCCCTGTTACGTAAAATCTGATCTTATTGGCTCCGAAGCGTTTGGAAACATCTCCCGGTAAGGTATATCCCAACTGTACCAGCTTAATCCTCATAAATCCTCCATCCTGAAGATAATAATCGGACATTTTCGTATAGTTTTTATTATCGTCGTTAGCATCCAGTCTTGCCACAGTATTCGAAGTACCCGGGCCTGTCCATCTGTCCAGAATTGTAGTCTGGTAATTGCTGTAGAATAGGTCAAGTCTTCTTAATCCCTGGAAAATTTTATTCCCACCTTGTCCCTGAGCAAATATCATCAGGTCTACATTTTTATAGTTAAGATTCACGGTAAGCCCATATGTAAATTTGGGTACGGAACTTCCTAAATATTCGTAATCTTCATCACTGATTTTACCATCACCATTCACATCCGTTCTTCTAAAATCACCAGGTTTAGCACCAGGCTGAATCAGGTCGCCATTGGCATTTCTATAGGCATCAATTTCTGCCTGCGTCTGGAAAATACCTGCATTTTTATATCCAAAAAAAGCACCATATGGTGATCCTACCTGGAATCTTGTCACAGGTCCCATAGACTGGAATGTAGCAAAATTTTCATAAATTTTATCATCCTCAAGTCTGGTTACCTCATTCTTTAAATAGGAGAAATTTCCATTAACAGAAATTCCGAAGTCATTCCAGTTCTTTTTATATCCTAAAGCAATCTCTACTCCGGTATTATCCATATCTCCAACATTTCTCCACGGTCTTTCGGGAGCTCCTACATACCCGGGAATATCTACCTGACGAAGGATATCTGTTGTCTTCTTTTTAAACCAGTCTACCGTTAAAGTGAAATCCTGCAATAGTTTCAGATCCGCAGCAATATTCAGCTGTGAAGTTTCTTCCCATCGAAGATTCGGGTTTTCCAAAGTTGTCGGAGCGTATCCGATGACGATATTATTGTCGCCATAGGTATAGTTGCTTCCTGATTTAAGGAAATTGGCAAATCTGAAGTTCTCGATGGCATCATTTCCTAAAACACCGTAGCCTCCTCTAAATTTTAACGTATTTACAATTTTATTTTCAGGCCAGAAGTTCTCATTAGAAACGTTCCATCCCAATGAAAATGCCGGGAAATTTCCCCAGTGCTGTCCTTTTGCAAATTTAGAAGAACCATCTCTACGGATTGTTCCCGTAAAAAGGTATTTGTCTTCGTAATCATAGATCACCCTTGCAAAATATGATGCTTTATGGGTCTGAACCCCATCATTGGCCACGGTAGAACGGTTCTCCTGAGGAACATCAAAGTTGAAAGAAGCATCTTCCCAGCTATTAACCGGAAGATTAATATAGGTCGTATTGTTTCCTGAGCCAATATTATAGTAGTAAGCCCCCTGGCCTATCAATACACTTAAGTTATGCGCTCCCCATTTATTCTGATAGGTCAATGTATTTTCAGTATTCCATTCCAGCTTTCTGTTACTCTCTCTCAAAAAGCTGTTGAAAACAGTATTTCTGGAGTTGGTATTCAGATAGTATTTAGGGGTAAACTGCTCTTTGCCCCAATAGGAAAGTTTACCGTTTAATGTCGTTTTGAATGTAAAATGATCCAGAAACTTCAGTTCTGCAAACACATTGGCAACAAAATCATCTGACCAGTTGTATTTTCCCAGCTGCGTCTGCCTGAAGGCCAGTGGGTTGGTCATTTCATTTTCCACAATAGTAGATACTCCGTATGGATTTCCGAAAGCATCCCTAATCAGGTAAGGAGAAAGTCCGGAGTTGTTATACGGGCTCGTATTCAGCAAAGCAGGGTCTGTCACCACTACAGGTGTTATAGGATCCAAGTTGATCACAGAGCTTAAAGGACCTCCATACTCATCATTGGCATTAATGCCCTTGGTCTTTTGATGGGTATAAGATAAAGTCTGCCCAATGGTAAGAAAATCGAAGACTTTATGCGTGGAATTCAACCTAACATTCATTCTTTTATAATTGGAAATATCTCTCAGGACAATTCCGTCCTGCTCGTAATAGCCAAATGAAGAATAAAAAGTTGATTTATCATTTCCACCACTGATACTGAACTCATGAGACATTCTTTCAGCTGTATTAAAAGCAACATCCTGCCAGTCTGTTCCGGCACCAAAAGATTGAGGGTTGGTGAACCTTGGGTCTTTTCCTGCATTGGTCAGGGCTTCGTTGATAATCGTTCCATACTGGCTGGCGTTCAGAAGATCAAGTTTCTTGGCAGCTGATCCTACACCATAAAAACCATTATAGCTTAAGTTCATCTTACCCTTTCTTCCCTTCTTAGTCGTTACCAGGATAACTCCTTTCGCTGCGGAAACACCATAGATAGCAGAGGATGCACCGTCTTTCAGAATTTCTATATTCTCTATATCCGACTGGTTAAGCCATGCAATATTATCTACCACAATACCGTCCACTACCCATAAAGGATCATTACTTCCGGCTCCAAAGCTGGTTACACCACGAACTCTTACCGTCGCTGCAGATCCCGGCTGCCCGGAATTGGTAACTACAGAAACTCCGGCTGCCCTTCCCTGAAGAACCTGTTCCGGTTTACCCGAAGGAATATCTTCAATATCCTTGGCCCTTACACTGGATATAGCCCCGGTTACATTACTTTTTTTCTGACTACCGTAACCAATCATTACGATCTCGTCTATTTTGTTTTCTTTAGAAAGCGTGTCCTTCACCTTAGTCTGGGCACTGAAGTTGGCCGTAAAATAGAGGACGGCAACCAATCCTAAGCTTCTTGATATTCTTACATTCATATACAGTTATTATTTTAATTCTCAAATTGAGACAATAAAAATATATTTTTTTTCAATTAATTAACATTACATTAATAAATATTTTAATTTTTCGTTTATTTTTAAGGGTTAGAAGCGTTATCTTCGCACTAATATTTCATAAAAAGTAATAAAAACCCAATAAAATTAATCCCCAAAATGACCGTCAAGCTTTCCAATATTTCTCTTCCGTTAAAATTGACTTTTCTTATTTTTTCGATGGTATTGAATTGCATGGGGCTTATTATTCTTCAGCTTTCTGAGGCTAAAATTACCTACAGTGAACTGGGACTTCTGGAATCATTCAAGGATTTACCTATCGCATTCATTTCTCTGTTTGCCGTAGGCTTCATTAATAAAACAGGAACGAAAAAAGCATTAATTATGGCTTTGAGTATTGTAGGAATATGTTCCTGCCTTCTCCCGTTTATTGAAGTATTTTGGTTTTATAAATTATGGTTTGCCATCATTGGGGCATGTTTTGCTATCGGTAAAATTTGTGTTTTTGGAATTATCCGGAATAATATCTCAGATGAAAAATCGCTGGCTAAAACCATGAATAATGTGGAAGCTTCCTTTATGATTGGAATATTTGTAGTCAATACAGGCTTCGGCTGGCTGATTTCAAGCTCCTATTCCCAATTCTGGAAATTTGGGTTCTTACTTATAGCACTGGTCTGCATCATCACCATTATTTTATTTGCAAAAGCTGACATATCAGAAGCAAGGCAACAGGAAAATAAAGGGATGATCTCTGAATTATCGGGATTTGCCACCCCACAGGTACTGCTCTTTCTGGGAGTCGTCTTCTTTATCGTATTTGTGGAACAGGGATTCAACTCATGGCTTCCGTCATTTTATAAAAACCACCTAAAGGTTAATTCATTTTTTGCCCTTCAGGCTACCTCTTTCCTGGCACTTTTTTCTTACGCCGGAAGAACTGTAACCGCCAATATTATCAGAAGGTTTTCATTACCCGGTTATTATATTTCATGTATATTTTTAATCCTTGCCATTCTTATAGCCATTGTCGGCATACAGTATTTTGGTTCGGAAAATTCAAGCCTGCTGCTGTTTTTGTTTCCGGTTATCGGGTTGTTTTTATCACCCCTCTACCCTGTTATTAATTCAAAAATGATTGCCCAGACCGATAAAGAGAAAGTAAATCTTTTTACTTCACTCATCGTCATATTCTCTTCTTTAGGCAGCTCTGTAAGCTCTATCATCATGGCTGTCCTTTTTGGAAAACAACTCTTACATTTCTATCCTTTATACATATTATGCTCTGTAATTGTGCTTTTTATGATTAGTTTGTTTTATTTTAAAGTATCTAAAAAGAAAATATAGAAAATAATTTTATTTTTACTCCCATGAAAATCAAAGACACAAAAAATAAAGAAACCCTTCGGGAACTTATTGATACAAAAGATTTTGTAGCTCATATATCTGTAGACTGCACCATATTCGGATTCCATAATAATATTCTGAAAGTATTGCTTCTGAAATATCATGATCTTGATTTGTGGTCACTACCCGGTGGTTTTGTATTCAATGATGAAGATCTTCGGGAAGCTGCCGAAAGAGTCCTGTTTGAAAGAACACACTTAAAAGGATTGTTCTTAAAGCAGTTTCATACTTTTGGAAGAATTGACCGTACAGAAAATAATGTCCATCAGATCCTTCTTCAGAACAAAGGAATTGAAGTCCCAAAAGACCACTGGATTTTCCAGAGGTTTATTACAGTGGGATACTGCAGTCTTATTGATTTCTCAGTAGCCAATACCTTTCCGGATGCATTCAATGAGAGTTGTGAATGGTTTGAAGTCAGTAAATTACCGAAAATGGCTTTCGATCACGACAGGATTATAGAAACCGGTTTGGAATATCTCCGTATGAACATCAATACAGAAGTAGCTGCAAGTAATCTCCTTCCTGAAAAGTTTACCATGAAAGACCTTCAGGCCCTCTATGAAACTATTTTAGGTCAGAAATTCCGAAGAAATAATTTTCAGCGGAAGATTTTAAGCTTAAATATCCTTGACAGGCTGGAGAAACTTTATGATGGCTCTGCTAATAAGGCTCCATACCTGTATAAATTCAAAAATGAAGTCCACAATTCTACCAATCAGTACCCTATATCTAATGATGAGGAGGAATAAAAAAGGAACATTCTTTTATAAAAATCAAAAAAATAACACTATATTACTGAAAATCAGCATTAATCTAAGTTTTTAAAAAAATTTTTTTAACCACCCGAAAAATGCTATTTTTAACAAAATCAAAAAAATCATGTCATATTATCCTCTTACAAGCATTCCTGATTACTATGGAATTGATGCTTTACTTACTGAAGAACATAAACTGATCCGCCAATCTGTAAGAGACTGGGTTGAAAGTTATGTAATGCCGCAGATTGACCAGGCAGCTCAAAATCACACCGATCTTCCCGGCCTTATGAGAGAATTGGGAAAAATTGGTGCTTTAGGTCCTTATATCCCGGTTGAGTATGGCGGTTCCGGATTAGATCAGATTTCTTATGGTCTTATCATGCAGGAATTGGAAAGAGGAGATTCAGCAGTACGTTCGGCTGCTTCAGTACAGAGTTCTTTGGTGATGTTTCCTATAAACGAATTCGGTTCTGAAGAACAAAAAATGAAATATCTTCCAAAGCTTGCTGCCGGAGAAATGATAGGATCTTTTGGACTTACTGAGCCTAATCATGGTTCTGATCCAAGTTCTATGGAGACCTATTTTAAAGATATGGGTGACCACTATCTTTTAAATGGTGCTAAAATGTGGATCACCAATTCTCCTCTATGCGATATCGCCGTAGTATGGGCAAAAAATGAGGAAGGAAAAATACAGGGATTAATCGTTGAAAGAGGAATGGAAGGCTTCACAACTCCTGAGACTCATAATAAATGGAGTTTAAGAGCTTCAAAAACAGGAGAACTGGTATTTAATGATGTAAAAGTTCCGAAAGAAAATTTACTTCCGGGAGTAACAGGATTAAAAGGACCTCTATCTTGCCTTAATTCTGCAAGATATGGAATTTCATGGGGTGTAATTGGTGCTGCTATCGACTGTCACTGTACGGCGGTTCAGTATTCTAAAGAAAGAAAACAGTTTGGTAAACCTATCGGATCTTACCAGCTTCAACAGAAGAAATTAGCTGAATTCTTAACTGAGATTACAAAAGCACAGTTATTATGCCTTCAGTTAGGAAATCTTAAAAACGAACATAAAGCGACTCCTGCGCAGATTTCTATGGCTAAACGTAACAACGTGAAAATGGCTATTGATATCGCAAGAGAATCAAGACAAATCCTTGGAGGTATGGGAATCATGGGTGAATTCCCAATGATGAGACACGCTGCCAATCTGGAATCTGTAATTACCTATGAAGGAACTCACGACGTTCATTTGTTAATCACCGGTTTAGATATTACGGGAATCAACGCTTTTTAAATAAAAGACAAAATAGAATAAAAGAGCCTGGCCAGTTGGTCAGGCTCTTTGTATTACTCACTTTCAAGAGAATTTATATTCATCGAATAGTTATTGATGTCGTAATGTTTTAATCAATTCTTTAAAAATATTACCTTAATCCCATCATAAATACATCAATATGAAAAAAATTACAACTTTTTTATTGGGCATTACCGCTCCGTTTTATTTTTCTCAGCAAAGAGGAGACCTCATAAGCGCAGAAAAAAAACTGGATCTTACTCCACAGGGAGTTGCTAATTTTATTGCCAATAATCTTGGTGAACAGAATGCTCCGGACTTTGTCAGTTATCTCAATGGTTTCAATGTAGGAGTAAAAGGATATAAAATAACCTATTATACCAAAAATGAAAAGGATGTCCTTGTAAAAGCAACAGGGCTTCTTATGTATCCTAATGTCAATTTCAAGCTTTCAACCGTTGTATCTGAGCACGGGACTACAGACAGTAGAAATAATGTACCTTCTAATTTTAAAGGGGCTTTAACGGCAGGATTCGTTGTGGAGCTCTCCTATGTTCTCAACGGGTATATCCTAATGGCACCTGATTATGTAGGAATGGGAAGTGGAGACGGTGTACACCCTTACGTAGATTATCCTACGGAAGCAGGAGCCACCATAGATTTCATCACCGCAGCAAACAAGGTTCTTGCTCAGCTTGGCCTCAAACGTTATGATGAATATTTTCTGACGGGTTACTCTCAGGGAGCCCACGCAGCCATGTCGACATTAAAAAGCTTAAGTATTTCCAATCCGGGAAATATAAAATTTAAATATGCTTTTATGGGTGACGGGCCGTATGATATGTCCGGAACCACTTTACAAAAAGGGGTTTTAGACAAAGATATCTATCCGTTTAGCTCATTTTTAGCCAATGTTCTTCACAGTTGTAATAACGCTGGATATAAAACATATACTAATGATATTTCGGAAGTAATCTCAGCCGAATATCTGGACAGATATAATTATCATGTGGTTCAGGATAACGGAGGTTTGCTTTGGGGGCCTGTCATATGGAGAAAACTTTTCACCAATACATTTATCAATGAAGTTACAAACAATCCCAATCACAGATTCAGACAATGTCTAAAACCGAAAGACGTCTATGACTGGTACAATAAAACACCCATGACATTGGGGCACTCTACAGTAGACCTGGCTATTCCACCGGAAAACACTTCAAAAACCATTGATGTACAGAGAGGCTATTATCCGTGGTGGGATCTGAACAAATATAAACTGGATGCTATATATTGGGGACCTTTGGGGCATGTGGGAGGAATAATTCCGTTCACTCTGGCTTCCAATGTAAAATTTAATACGCTTAGAAGTGGCGGAGTTCTGAATGAATGGGCTTTCCTGACTTCAAAACAGGCAGGAAATTCTTCAGCCGAAGCCGCTCCATTGTATTCCTCCCAGATAAAACCGGATCTTGGAAACAAACAGTTGGTTGAAATCACAGATTTCAATCAGGAAAAAGCAGCAGGCAGGTCTGCTTCAGAAAAAAGCCTGACCACCTTAAAAGATGGAGTCTATTTGTTGAAAGTATCAGAAAACAATGAGAATAAAATGATTCCGTTTGTCAAAAATACGCCTGCCGTAGTTGCAGAGAATGAGATTGTACAATCGGAAAACAATGGCCTTCTACAATTAAAAGTTGATCAGGAGGAGCTTTCCTCTATCAATGTTTTTGATGATAAGAAGAATCTGATCAAAACAATTTCTAAGGAACAATACCATGAAGATGGTGGAATCAGCCTTCAAAATCTGGATCATCAAAATTATACCTTTGAGGTGGTTACTCCGTTTTATAATCTGCAGTTCAGTAAAGCAGTTGGAGAACGTCCATCCGAAAACACTACCGAATTATTTACGCAAAACCGCCAAATTATGGCTAGAGCCCAGAATGATATTAAAACCATCAGCATATACTCTATTTCCGGTGCATTAATTCTCCAACAGGAAGTTAATAAACCACAGTTTGAATCGAGGAGTTTAGATCCGGGAATGTATGTGGTTCAGCTCACTCTATCCAATGGGAAAAGTATTCACAAAAAAGTAAAATTATAACACACTTTAATCCATTTTCATATTCATTTCAAGTTAATTTTATGCACTTCATTTTACGATGGATGAAGTGCATTTTTTATGGATTACCCATAAATTACACCCATAAATTATAATTCCGCAATATTTAAATCTTGCAAAAAAGCTCAATTTACCCCCTCATATACTTATTCAAACTATATTTTTAATACATTTTATCTAAATGACATTTGTCAATTATTTTAAATTATTCTAAATAAAGTTAGAGATTTTATACTGAGTCTCCTACTTTTGCCGGAAGAATAATGTTTGATGGTAACTAACGACTCCAAGGTCCTTTTTAAAATTCTCTTTTCCAGTTTTTTCTTTTTTTTCATTGATGTAGCAACATTCAAATCCCAGGACAGAAATGTCACCCTTACATTCGAAGTAAAGAATACAGCTCTTCAACCGGTTGAAAAAGCAAAAATTCATATTGTATCTGGTGAAAACAGATACTCCTCTGTTACCAATACCAAAGGCGTATTGACAGTAGATGTCATTCCCGGTTCTTATACCCTTCAAACTCAAAAAGATGGTTATCGTGAAAACCATTCCGATATAAATGTTACAAAGACAACTACCTTTTTCATTCTGCTGACAGAAAAAATTAACAGCATAGAAGAGGTTGTCATTACCGCTAAAGAAGGAAAAGGTCTTACCTCATCTTCTATAATCAGCCAGCGGGCCATGCAGCATTTGCAACCTTCAAGTTTTACTGATCTTTTGGAGCTGCTTCCCGGGGGAAGATCCGGTGATCCTATCCTGAATCAGGTCAACAAGATCAGTCTCCGCGAGACCGGAAGACCAGGTTCCGATTATAATACCTCATCTATGGGAACAATCTTCCTTATAGACGGAGCACCCATAAATTCGGGAGCGAATCTTCAGTACACCTATGATTTTCAGGATAAAACCAACAATGGATTAACCCGAAGGTTAAACATTAACAGCGGTGTAGATATGAGGAGTATTTCTACAGATCAGATCGAACGTGTGGAAGTCCTGCGTGGAATTCCTTCTGTACAATACGGAAACCTGACTTCAGGAATTGTAAAAATCACCAATAAATCAGGATATACAAAATGGAAAGCCAGATTTAAAGCGGATGGCTATGCTAAGCTTTTTGCCGTAAGTAAAGGTTTTGAAAACAAGGAAAAAGATCTGAAAATCAATGCAGGGTTGGATTACCTGAATGCTAAATCTGACCCAAGGGATAAGCTGGAAAATTATAAAAGGATAACCGCTAATCTATCTCTGGTAAAGGAAAAGAAATATGACAAGGGATTTTCAAGATGGCAGTCATCACTAAGCTATACAGGCTCTCTGGATGGATCAAAATCCGATCCCGACATCGATTTATCTGAGCTGAATTCTTATGAAGTAAAAAACCACCTTTTCAGCCTCTCAAGTCTTTTCAATTATACCAAAAACGAACCATCATTCTACAGGTCAACAGAAATTCAAGCAACTGTCAATCAAAGATTTGATAAAATAAAACAAACCAAATTCATCCAGTTAGAAAATGCGACAGCCTTTCCGTTATCTACAACGGAAGGAGAATACGATGGGTATTATCCTAAAGCTCAATATATTTCCGACTACCAGGTAGATGGTAAGCCCCTCGATTTATTTGTAAAAATGGTGAATAACTTTGGGTTTACTTTTAAATCTGTAAAAAATGAACTCAATGCAGGATTTGACTGGCAACTGAGTAAAAACTGGGGCGAAGGACAGCAATTTGACAGATACAGACCCATAGACCCAAAATCTACTTACAGACCGCGTGCTTATCGTGATATTCCGGCTTATAGCACATCTGCTGTATTCATGGAATCGATCACTACTGCAGACTTAGGAAGACATCAGCTTAGTCTCGCGCTGGGAGTAAGAGGAAATACGATGATGAATCTTCCTTCTTATTTCAGGATGCACGGAAAAATCTATGCAGATCCAAGAGCTAACCTTCAGTGGGAGCTTCCTTCTTTTGACTGGCTGAATAAAAAAGCAAAACTTTCATTAACAGTAGGCTATGGTAAGCAGAGTTTATTTCCTGATCTTAATCTTTTATATCAGGAGCTCATTTATAAGGATATTCAGCAGCTCAACTACTTCCACAGCAATCCGGAGTACAGAAGAGTTCATTATAAAACAATGATTTATAATCCTCAAAATGCGGAAATAGAACCTGCTGTGAATGAAAAATTCGAAGCAAGACTGGATTTTAGCCTAGGTTTTCATCAGTTATCCATTACTGTTTTCAAGGAAAATATGAATAATGCTTTCCGCTCTATGAATAACTATGCGGTATATCAATATAAAAAATATGATACGTCTGCCATTGATCATACTTCCATTACTGCTCCACCGGATGTACATACACTGCCCTATCAGATCATGGATGAGAATTTCACTTATGGCACACAACGCAATGGCAGCAAGGTAGATAAAGAAGGTGTAGAATTTCAATATTCATCTAACAGGATTCCTGTAATCAACACCAGGTTTACCCTTAACGGAGCTTGGTTCAGAACAAAATACGGCAACAGCCTTCCTGTTTACAGAGGCCGTGATTTACTTATCAATGGAAGACCCTACCCTTATCTTGGACTGTATGAAGGAATGGAGCCGAATTCAGCCAATGAGGTACTCAATACCAATCTGATGCTGGATACTTATATTCCTAAGCTGGACCTGGTATTTTCTTCTTCATTCCAGTTTTCATGGTATTCCATGAGAAAATTGTTTCCTATGAACGGAATTCCCAGCCATTATGTGGACCAGAACGGAACGATTCTTCCTTTTAATCCTGATACCGCAAAAGGGACTATCCTGGAAAGTTTAATTATTGCTCAGAATGAAAACCTCTACAATACCTCCAGAAGACCTATGGAAATGAATCTTAATGTAAAGGTTTCGAAAAGCTTCAGGAATAAAGCCGTTATAGTTTCTATGTTTGCCAACAGGCTTTTCAGTTATTATACACCTTATACCGTTAACGGATTTACCATCAATAGAAAAGGCGCTTACGATCCTTATTTCGGAATGGAAATCAATTTCAATTTATAAAAATTTCATTTAAAATAACATTATGTTTAAACATGTATTAAAAACACTATTACTATTATGTGTTGTGGTCAGCTTTGCGGCCTGTTCTTCAGATTCTGATGCTCCGGAAGCACAGACATCATTACAATTAGAATTAAAAGTTGTTCCGGAGAATATTCAGGTGAAAGAATACAAGCACCTTACCGTGAGCTTTAAAGAGCTGAATACCGGATTCACGACTACTCAGGAACTAAAAAACACCAATACCCTGCAAGTAGTACTCCCTTCCGGAACGTATCATATTGTTGCGGAGGGAAGCATTGTGTACTCTAATAACGCTGAACTTACAGAAGCAAAAGTAGGCGGAGTACAGACAAGTCTGGTGATCAATGGCAGCCAGCAAAGCAAAACACTTGATATAGCTTTAAAATCAGGAAGCCGTGATCTAATTCTGGAAGAAGTTTTCTTTACCGGAACAAAAACACCTCAGGGTGCTATGTATTTCGGAGATCAGTATTTCAAAATCACCAATAATACAGATCAGGTTTTATATGCTGATGGGATGTTACTGATCCAATCTGCTTTTATGACAAATGAAAAACAGGATTACAGCCCAAATATCATGGGAAGTGCTATGTCTGCCGGTGCTATCATCAGAATTCCGGGTGCAGGAACAGATTACCCGGTACAGCCAGGTGCCTCTATTATTGTTGCAGAAGATGCCATCAATCACAAAGAATTTAATCCGTTATCCGTTAATCTTTCTCATGCTAATTTTCAGATTTTCAAAGAAGATTCTGATGATATAGACAATCCTGCAGTTCCTAAAATGGTCAATGTATTTGAAAAAATGGTGATTCATACCCAGGGATATTATGGATATGCTCTGGCCCGTATGCCTAAAGGAATGTCTGATAATACCCTGGTTAGCCAGAATTCATACACCTACCAATACAATCTTACATTTGGAGGAGACGTCTATCCTATGGACGGAACAGCTGTTAAAATTCCGAATGAATGGATCACAGATGCTATCAACCTAAGTGTACAGGACTCTTTTCAATGGCTGGTAACTTCTCCTGCACTGGATATGGGATGGACTTCAGTAACTACGTTTGACGGGGACAAAAACCGTTTCGGAAAAGCAGTCCGCAGAAAAGTAATAGGAATATCTGCTGAGGGCAAAAACATATTAAAAGACACCAACAATTCTACTGCAGATTTTGAGCATGGTGTAAAACCTTCATTATTTAACTAAAATGAAATATTTCCGTTCCATATTCATCATTGCCGTCACTCTGTCCACTACAAAGCTGCAGGCACAGGAGCATGACACTATCAGGGAAAAAATCCGTGAAGAATACAATGCTGAAAGGCTGTTTAAAAGTAATATCAATGTAAATCCTGCCAATAATACGGAGGCAAGAAAACATAGTATCACAACCTTTAGCCTGTTCTCAGAAACTCATAATACACCTAATGCACTGAAGCAAAAAGGCAAAGGTAAAAATCTATGGGGAGCTGAAGCACGTACCTTTCAGGTATTGGATAGCAAAACTGTCGTTTGGGGCAACGCCTCATATGTTCAGGGAAAAAATAAACAGATGCTATGGAACGAAAATGCGGATTACGACCTCATCTATCCCTATGTAGCTGCAGACAGCGTGGGAGGGGATATGAAATTTGAGAACTACTCCTTTTCCGGGGGATATTCAAAGAAAGTAAACACATTTACCTTGGGAATTACGGGAAGCTATAAGGCCAGTTTAAGTTATCGTGATGTAGATCCACGTCCTAAGAATACGACTGCCAATTTCTCTTTAGCACTGGGTGCCAACAAAATGATAATGGGGAAATTTAAAGCTGGAGCTTATCTGGAAGCTGAAAAATATACCCAAAAACATTACCTGAGTTTTGTAAGCAACCAGGGCTTCCCTATGATCTACAATATGAGCGGATTGGGAAATTATAATGAGCTTCTTTCCGGAAAGCTGCGCCAGTCTTATTATGAAGGATGGTCATATGGAGGTGGACTTCAGATTTTTGAGGCTGAAAACAGAAACTGGTATCTTAATATTGGTCTTAAAAAGCTGAATATGGATAAACTCCTGACCGAGTATACCGATCTCAACGCTTCAAAAATTGATGAACAGCGCCTGAACTTTTCATTGGGGAAATTTTTTGATACCGGAAAAGTATCCTGGGGTATTTCTGCGGAAGGAAACAGTATCAGCCGAAAAGGAACCGAAAACCTGTTTCTGAATGAAAATTCCAGGAACTACATCCAGATCGGTACTGTGGAACAGTATAGCCATAAAATGAATACTATTCTTCTTAAGGGGATTTTGCAAATGGAAACCAATGAGGTAAGATCCTCACTCCTGCCCTTTTTAGGTTGGGCCCAGGAAAAAGAAATATACAACAGCCCTCGGTCTGCAGTAGAGTTCAATAAAATGATTTACGGTATCGATTATCAGTGGCTGAAAACATTCAGTACCCATCTTGCCCTTTCTGTTTCTTTGGGAGCTTCAGCAGCCCATGTTTATGATAAAAATGCAGTTTTCAATAATTCAGGAAAACACTCCATCAATCAGATGCTACAGGAAAATTATGCATTTATGACATCGGATGTCTGGCAGGCCAAAATGGATATTAATTTTCATTTCAGCTTTCCTGTGATAAAAAATGCATTTGTAGGAGGAAAAATGATGTACAGCAATTTTAAGGACAGCAGTAATACCCTGTTTGCTGTAAGTATAGGAAGTATTTTTTAAATTCAGAAGTATCATGAAATTTTCAGATCTTAAATTAGTAGCATTCGTTGGAGGAATTTCCTTCTTCTGTATGCAGCATACGTTTCAAAAGTATCGTATAGATTATGGTGAAATAGCAGATCAGTATAAAAAACCTATTAATTACTGGCCTTCACCATCTGTGGATGCAGGTATAGAATGGAAAGAGTTTGAAGCGATAGAATGGGATTCCAATTATTATGATATCCAGGAGTTGCCTGAAGTAATGCTTGGAAAGAAACTGTTTTTCGATCCTAAACTTTCTTCATCAAGTCAAATCTCGTGTAGCAGCTGCCATAACCCTGAGCTGGGCTGGGCAGACGGCCAGGAAGTAGCCCTGGGGAATGATCATCTTCAGGGAAAAAGAAATACCCAATCTCTTTATAATATTGGTGAGCGAAGTTCTTACTTCTGGGACGGAAGAGCCCAAACATTGGAAGAGCAGCTGGTAGGTCCTATCTCTGCACACAATGAAATGAATATGAAACCGGAGAAACTTGCGGCAAAGCTTTCTAAACTCAAAGAATACAGGCAGCTTTTCAAAGAAGTTTATAAAAGTGATAAAATTACATTTGATAAAATAGCCGGAGCTTTGGCAACTTTCCAAAAAACCATTAAAAGCCAGCCAAGCAGACTGGATAAATTCATCAAAGGGGATCAGAAGGCATTAAGCGATAAAGAAATTTATGGTATGCATCTCTTCCGTACCAAAGCCAGATGCATGAACTGCCACTATGGAAAATATCTTACTGATGAATCTTTCCATAATATTGGACTTACCTATTACAAAAGGGAATATGAGGACCTTGGCCGCTATACTATTACCCAAAAACCGGATGATGTGGGAAGGTTCAAAACTCCTTCATTACGGGATCTGGACTATACAGCTCCATGGATGCATAATGGTCTTATGGATGACATGCATGGTATTGTCAGTTTATACAACAGCGGAATGCAGATGATCAATCCTACCCCTGAAGAAAAGAAAGCAGACCCTAATTTTCCGGTAACAGATCATCTCATCCAGCCTTTACGACTTAATGAACAGGAAATAGATGCTATTGTTTCTTTTTTGAAAACTATGTCAGGAAGCTATTATAAAATGCCCCGGCCAGAAATTCCGAGAAAGTAAAGAAGAAGTTCGTTTCTAAAAGTCTTTCAAAGATTAGAGCCCTATGGAAATTAAAAGACCTTATTTGAATTCTTTGTTCATATAAGGTCTTTTTTTATTAAAATTTAAATCCAATACTGAAATAAATCCTTGAAAAATCGAGCTGATTATTTCGGGAAATATTAATATTAATGGGACCTATAAGCGATTCATATCCCAGGTTCAAAGCGTACCCGAACATGTCAAAACTGTCATTAAAAGGAGAAAGCTCATCACTGATCTTCCCATAAGTAAAAGAAGGGGCAATATAAAACTTCTTCATCACTCTGTATTGCAGCGACAGTCCCCCTTTAACTACAGAGTTGGTAGGTAATTCTTTCTGCCGTAGTCCATTGAACTCAGGATTCATCAGCTCAGTGTTATATTCACTACCTCCCAAATTGTATTTTTCATTAAGAAAAAGATAAGGAATCTGTTCTTCTCTTACAGAACCCAGGCTTGCTCCAAGAAAAAAATTGGCTTTCAGCGCCAGTCTTCTCGTAATAGGATAAGCAAAATTTTCATTCAAAGTAAATGAAACAAAATTCTTAGGTTTAAAATAATATTCAGCTTCAGGATTCAGTATCGCATACAGCGTGGGCTGTACACTCTTTAAATCATATAACTTATAGCTGTCTCCATAATATAAGCGTGCACTTACCTGGAGATGATTTCCTCTGGTAAAATAATATCTCTTATTAAGGTTATTCTGTTCAAATTTCAAAAAAGTATTGAAATTGCTGTGATTGTACAGCTTTTTGTTATAATTATCTGTTTTTGTCTGATCTACTTTATCCAGCAACGTATACATTCTCTCCAGATTGAATTCCGTTCCTAAAGAAAGAAAAGCATTGGGAGACACATTATAGTTCAATGCTATTTTCCCGGTGATATTTCTATACATATGATTGGGAAATTTTGCATTGGCATCTTCATCAAATACATTAAGCAATCTGAAGGTTAAGTCATTACTTTTTAGGTGAACAATCTTCGCTTCAGCATCAAACCACCAGCGGTCCTTCTTACCTAGAAACTGCTGATAAGCCAATCTCGCCTTAAAACGTTCTGAAACATCTACCGTTGCCAAAAATCTCGATCTGTTCATCAGGATATTTCTATAGGTATAATTAACAATAATCCCTACCGATTGTTCATTGTCATAGTGAAGGGCTAGTTTGAAAGCTCCTTTTTTGGCTTTTTTCACAAAAACATTCATAACAAGGCCATCACCTTCGTTGGTATACGTATAATAAACCTTCACATATTGCCGCATTCCAAAAACTCTGTCTATTGCTTCATTAACCGTTTTCACATCATAATACTTCCCTTCTTCCAGGTTCATTTGGTTTTTAATAACGTCAATTTCTGTCGCATCTGTAAGTGGCGTTCCATCTTCGTCGTTAAATGTAAACTTTGTAGTAGGAAGTTTGACTTCTTCAATCAATGTATGCTCATACTTGATGCCTGCTTTTCGCTGAGCCTCTGCCAATGCTACAAACTCCGGAAGATGTTTTTTAGCTTCAATTTCACCAATTTTAATGATCCTTCTGAATTTGGCAAAATCTTTTGTGGTAATCTCTCCCAAAGGATCCACAAAATCTACCAGGATATTGGATAATGCTTTCTGATGCTTGAAATCTTCTACAGACCGGATTGCATGAGTCTGATAGATCATTTTCATAGGATTCTCAATCTCCTTTTTGGTAAAGAGCCTGAATCCCGTATACCCTCCAATCACAAAATCGGCGCCCATCTCACGAACTTCATTCGCCGGATAATTCCTGTCTAGACCGCCATCCACCAAAAGCTTCCCATCGATATACACCGGAGCAAAAGCTGCCGGTATGGCCAACGTAGCACGGATAGCCAATGGCAGGGAACCTTTTTTCTGCATGATCAACCCTCCATTTTCGATATCTGAAGAAGTAAGCTGTACAGGAATCCGCAATTGGCTGAAATCATTGATATGCTTTGCATTGAATGTAAGCGTATTAAGAACCTCTCCCATATATTGTCCTTCAATATAGGAACTGGGTAGCGTGGGAAAACCTTTCACAACTGGAAACTCAAGGATGTATTTATCATATTCATCCTTTTCACTGATATTCACTTTACGATAAGGAATTTTATTGCTGAGAATTCTGTTCCAGTCAACTTTATGAACGGTAGATTTTAGCTGATCAGCATTGTATCCCATTGCATACAAACCTCCTAAAATCCCTCCCATACTGGTTCCGGTAATATAATCCACTTTAATTCCCAATGAATCTACCATTTTAAGAATCCCGATATGAGCAAATCCTTTAGCCCCACCACCACTAAGGGCCAAACCAAATTTAGTATCCTTGGTGATGTGTTGTAATGCAATATTCAGAGAGTCATTTTTTTGCTGGGACCTGGCAGTTAAGAAAAGAAATGTGCTTAAAAATATCAGATTCTTCTTCATGCGGAATTTTTATTTTTTCAGGCTCAACTATATACGAGTTTAACCGAGCCGTAAATATACAACAAAAAGCATTTTCCTTGATCTACACTCGCGTACTAAAGAATAATTTTATCAAAAAAAATCGGGTTAACAATAAAAAGAAAAAGGACTCTTAATAAGCCTTTATACTTTCCACAAAAGGAATATCCGGATTGAGAATTTCAAGAATAAGACTCTTAACAGATTTCATAGCATCATCAATATTTCCTTTTTCAAACTGTAAGGAAATGACCCCTTTTTTAGCTTCAGAAAAGCTCCAGATTCCAGTTTCTATCGGGAAACCCCAGAACTCCGGTAAATGCTGCACCACATAATGATAAATACAAAGCTGTAAAGCCTGTTTTCTTTCACTGTTATGAAAATAGCCCTCTACATTCTCACCATCAATCTTGACAATGAGATTTTTAATCTTGGCCGTTTTGTAATCGATGATTCTTAAAGTTCCATTCAGTTTATCTATCCGGTCAATGAACCCCAGGAAGGAAATTTTATCATTTCCATCAAGATAAAAATCAATATTTTCAAACCTCCTTTCTATATCGATGATCTCCAGTTTATTCCCTTGTTTTACCAGCTCAAGATCATGGCCCAGAATATTTTCAATCACTTTTTTCGCAATGGCTTTGTGAATATAGTTCATTCCCTTTTCATAGAATTCCGGCTGATGTTTAAGCTTTTCAATCGCAACATCTATATATTTATCAATCGCTTTAATTGAATTTTCTAAATCACTTTCTTTTAACACCTTACCCTTTATCTCTTCATATATTTCCTGAAGTGAATAATGCACAAGATTTCCATAATTTTTCACAGATAATTCTTCTTCAATTTCATCTGTTTCTGAAGTATTTAAAATCTTTGATAAATAAAAATCGATAGGATTATAAAGGTAGCTTGTAAGGTGGGAAGCCGATACTTTTTTCTTCCAGTTCTGAAGCCTCTCCTGAACAATTTCTGTCTTAGGAATTTCTATAGGTTTGGTTAGAATAGGTTCTGAAGAATTTTCAATAATCAGGTGTTCAATAGTATGGGAACTCTCCATTTCTATCTGCGTAATAAATCTGCTTTTTTCACCGGTATTCACTCCGGAACTCAATGCATTGTACAGCAAATGTACATTGGTAGAATCCTGAATCAGGCGGTAAAAGTGATAGGCATAAATACTGTCATTTTCCAGGAACGTATGAAGATCAAAAAACTTCCTGATATCAAAAGGAATATACGTATTCTGTGAGTTTCCAAGAGGAAGTTTTCCTTCATTAACGGAAAGCATAATGACATTCTCAAAATTCAGGAGACGAGTCTCCAGCAGTCCCATAATCTGTAGTCCTCTTAGAGGCTCACCCTGAAAATCAATACTTTCAGAATTGATATACTGATTGATCAGGATCTCCAGCGTATCCATTTTGATACTGATATTATAGGGAGTCAGCTGGTTTTTGATAATCCGGAAAGCATTTTCAAAGTGAGAAACATTTTCATATTGAATATCATCTATTTCCAGCCATTTTACCTGCTGACAAAATGTAATAAGGATATCCAGGTATGCATGGGTATTCTCTGCCTTTTGAAGCAGTCCGAAATAAGAAAGTCCGCTTAAAAGCTCCTGCAGGAGTTTTCTGGAAATATAAACAATATTCCTTTCTTCTATTTTCGCTTTAAAATCATTGATGATCTGCTCATCTTCAGCAGATTTTGGCAGTTCTTCCAAAATAGGAAAAACATCCCGGTAATAATAAGAAGATTTATTTTTCTCCAATTGTTTCTGAAGATAGAAAAGGCGTTTTACAGCATTGGAAAAAGACAGGTTTTTCAATGGAAAACCCATGGTAATATTTAAAGTCTCTATCCCGTGCATCACATCGAGACTCGCCGGAAGAAGATTTTCATCAAGCAATACTACAGCTGTATTGGAATAGGTTTTATTATTAATTTCCTTGAATATTTCCGGTAATACTTTCGTCTGCGTAACATTTCCTGAAACTTCGTATACTTTGATATTTTTAGGCTGGTTAAAATCATCTTCAATCCACTGAAAAGCACGGTTGTCATCAAACTCCTTCCATGTTTTATGGTTTCTGAGAAATTTTCCGGCTTCCTGTCTTTCATCATCAAAATAATACCGGTCAGCCTGAAAGAAACACTGGGCTTTGTTCCATTGCAACAGGCTCCTTACGAGTTTTTCTTCCACCGGTGTGAAAGCATTAAAGCCACAAAACACAAAGTGTTCTGAAGTATTTTTAGCGAAGGAGACAATTTCAGCTTTAGCCGTTTCATGAATCATCCCTGAGGTTGCCCAATTTCTTTCTTTAAGCCTTTCCTTTAACGCCGGAAGAAATATATTCATATTCTGCCAGAAATTCAGGAATTTCTTTCTGGGTACATCATCATCTTCTCCAAGATTCTGAGCCCATTCTTTAATCCTCTCCTCATCAAACATATATTCTAATACGGCCTGATCACTATCCGAAAATTTCAAAACATCATCCCAGTCTTTCTGTAAAGTAGGAAACCATTTTAAAAATTCTGAAAAATCATCATTCGGAATAAGATTCAGACTTCTGTAAACATCAAATGAAAAAAGCCAGAGAGGTATTCCCTGGATAGGCTGTTTATCTGCAATGGTATTGATCAGCTCTTCCACGGTAAAGAAATTGGGAAGAAAACCTGAGTAGTTGCTCTCCTCTAAGATCTGTCTGATAAATACAATGGGACGCTTTCCGGGCAGAATGATATTAAACGCAGAAAGGTCCTGGTTTTGTGCCAGCAGTTCGTGAATGATCTTATTGAGGAATTTCAAGGGGCTTTATAGCTTTTTAAATGTTCTAATTCTTCAGCAATGGCAGTATTATATTCTGCCTGCTTTTCTTTATTCATCCCATGACTGGTATCTTTGTCATAGGAGATCTGAAAATTTTTATAATCGTTGGATATGTCTTTATAAATTGAAGCAAACCATTTATCATAATCAGCCGAAGTATTGATTTTTTCGGCAATCATTTTTCGCATTTTTCTTACAAATAACTCTGCAATATCAAAATGTTTTTGCTCATGGACTAAGATATAATCATTAATCTTTTTCACATCCTTCCATGATTTATCTTCATTGAAAATTGTTTTGATCTCTATTTTAACAGGAGATTTAGGATTGGTAGATTTGATGACTGAATATTCCCAGCCACAATGCGTATAGGCGGCTACATCCGGATTATTTTTTCTGTTCGCTGTACTTTTAAAATTATTCCAGTCAAGTTTTTGATCTTCCTTCCAGATTATCTTTTGTCCAAATACAAGGTGTACAGCTAAAAAGAGGGATAAAACAATCAGTTTCATGCTTATTCCGCTACAATTGTTTTTGTAATCCAGTTTTTTCCGCCATTCCAGAATCTAAAAGTATAGGTTCCTTTCTGCTGCGGGCTAAACTTAATCTGATTTGTTCCTACATAGCTGCTCTGCTGGCAAGGACCACTTGTCATATATTTATAAGTAGTCACCGTTCTTTCAAGATCATCTTCATAAATATAATCATATCCATAAAAACCATCACAATGAGAAGGATAAGTAGAATACGTTTTTATGCTCTGTATGCTAAATACACTCATGGTGTCTTTCATAACCTTTACACTGTCTATTTTGATCTTAGCAATAGATTCAATAGTCTGGTAATCATCATCATTACATGAGACTACTACTAATCCCAATAATAATGTCGAAAATCCAATGTTTAAAAACGTTTTCATAACCTTCAATTTTCTGATTATCAATAAATATTTAGCAAAGTTTACTTCCCAATCATACAAATTTAGGAATTAAAATTACCTTTTGATACATAAACTACTTTTTTTGTATCAAAAAATTCTTCATCAAAATAGTTTTTAAGATTATAGATCTCAGATTTAATCCCGGCAAGCTCCTCTGCAAGGTCACCGCCTTTTAAATATAAAATTCCGTTATGCTTGGCATTCAACTGTTCTTTTTCAAATTTTCCTTTCAGCCATCTTAAAAATTCAGGCATCTGGGTTACCGCTCTGCTGACTACAAAATGGAATTTTTCTTTCAGCTTTTCCGCTCTTCCATGGATAGCCTTTACATTTTTCAAACCAACACCTTCTGCCACCGCATTAACGACACTGATTTTCTTTCCGATGGAATCTATTAAGGTAAACTCTGTCTCCGGAAACATAATGGCTAAAGGAATTCCCGGAAAACCTCCTCCGGTTCCAATATCCAATACTCTTGTTCCCGGTGCAAATTCCATCACTTTAGCAATTCCCAAAGAATGCAGGATATGCTTTTCATACAGCGATTCCATATCTTTTCTGGAAATTACATTGATCTTTTCATTCCACTCATTATAAAGTTCCTCCAATTGAGCAAACTGTTTTAGCTGGGTTTCTGTAAGATCCGGGAAATATTTTAATAGTAACGTTGTAGACATGTGAATTATTATAATCTGCAAAAATAAGATTTTATTATTTTTATTCAAACTTTAGCAGCATCTATATCAAAAAATAAAACGGCAGCACCACATTGTACAACATATCTGCTTCTTTAGGTTTTTCAATTATAAAAAAATGACACTGAAATCCTTCTTATTTTACAGATTCATTTTAAATCTTCAATTATACTCAGGAAAAACATCAGTTCAAAATATTTTACGACACTTCAAAACCTGATAAAAATCTTTAAACTAGGGCTGTTTTTATTTCCCGACAAGACCTTTTTATTATATATTTGTTAAAATTGAAAAAAAACATGGATAAACTTTCAGATAGAGTAAAAAGACTAGGATACTCACAGACTTTTGTAATGTCTAACAAAGCCAGAGAAATGAAGGCAAGCGGAATTGATGTAATTAGCTTAACTCTTGGCGAGCCGGATTTCGATGTTCCGGACAATATAAAACAGGCTGCTTTTGATGCCATTAATGAGAATTACAGTCACTACTCTCCTGTTCCCGGATTTCTGGAATTACGTGAAGCAATTGCTTATAAATTAAAAAGGGATAACCATTTAGAATATAAACCCACTCAGATTTGTGTCTCCAATGGTGCCAAGCAGGCTATCATTAATGTTTTGGCAGCTATCATCAATGACGGAGATGAAGTACTGCTTCCTGCCCCTTATTGGGTAAGCTATGATGAGATGGTAAAAATGATGGGCGGAAACTCTGTCATGCTTCCTACTTCTTATGTAACAGACTTTAAAATTACAGCAGAACAGCTGGAAGAGGCCATCACAGAAAAAACGAAAGCTGTACTTTTCAGCTCGCCATGTAATCCTTCCGGAGGATATTATACATATGACGAATTGAAATCGTTAGCAAAAGTGATCGCAAAACACCCTCAAATCACTGTTATCTCAGATGAAATCTATGAATTCATTAATTACGAGACAAAAACTACTTCTATTGCCCAGTTTCCGGAAATATATGAACAAACTGCTGTTATCAACGGAATGTCTAAAGCATTTGCAATGACAGGTTGGAGAATAGGATATTCTGCATGTCCTGAATGGCTGGCAAAAGCTTGTGAAAAAGTTCAGGGTCAAATGACCAGCGGAGCAAATACCGTGGCTCAAAGAGCTTCTATTACTGCATTAAAGGCAGATCCTTCCGAATACAAATACATGATCGATGCTTTCAAGCAGAGAAGAGATCTTATGTTTGATCTCATCAAGGAAATTCCAGGATTCAAAGTATTGCTTCCTAAAGCAGCCTTCTATTTCTTCCCGGATATCTCTCATTATATCGGAAAAACACTAAACGGAACGGAAATTAATAATTCTGATGATTTTGCCATGTTCCTTTTAGAAAATGCCCATGTAGGATGTGTAGGCGGACTTTCTTTCGGAAGCCCTGAATGTATCCGTTTTTCATATGCCGCTTCTGAAGAAGAACTTAGAGAGGCAATGAAACGAATCAAGAATTTACTGGCTCCTTTCAATTAATAACCCAATTCCAATATATCAAATGAATCTGTTCAAAAAACTGACAATTGCCACAAGTATTGCTGCCGCAAGTTTCACAGGCTATGCTTATGGGCAGGATTTCCAATGGAAAGAAGCAAAATCAAACGGCTACTCTTACAGGTATGTTACCAATGACCCTACTTCAGCCAGATATTACACGCTGAAAAACGGCTTAACGGTCATTCTGAGTCCTACCCATAAGGATCCGAGAATTCAGACTTATATTGCCACGAAAGCAGGAAGCAAGACCGATCCTGCAGACCATACCGGACTGGCACACTATCTGGAGCATATGCTTTTTAAAGGAACTGATCAGTTTGGCTCTAAAGACTGGGTTAAAGAAAAGCCTCTTTTGGATCAGATTGATGCTCTTTACGAGAAATACAATACCACAAAAGACGAAGCTAAAAGAAAAGAAATCTATAAAGAAATAGACAGGGTTTCCGGAGAAGCAGCGAAATACGCCATAGCCAATGAATACGACAAAATGCTGGCTGGCATGGGCGCTGATGGAACTAATGCCTTTACTTCTTTTGAACAGACGGTATACACAGAAGATATCCCAGCGAATGTTATTGATAAATTTCTGGCAGTACAGTCTGAAAGATTCAGACAGCCGGTATTGAGACTTTTCCATACAGAACTTGAAGCAGTTTACGAAGAGAAAAACAGATCACTTGATGATGACGGAGACAAAGTTTTTGACACCATGTTTGCCAACCTTTTCCCTAATAACAATTATGGAAAGCAGACAACAATAGGAACTATTGAACATTTAAAAAACCCATCTCTTCAGGCCATCAGAGATTATTACAATAATTATTATGTTCCCAACAATATGGGAATCATCATGTCGGGAGACTTTAATCCGGATGAAGTCATTGCAAAAATAGACAAAGCCTTCTCCTACATGAAAACCAAAACAGTTCCTGAATATAAAATCGGACAGGAAAAGCCCATTACAGCTCCTGTTGTCAAAGAAGTTGTAGGACCCAATCCTGAAAGCGTAATGCTTGGCTTCAGATTTCCGGGAGCTTCTACCAAAGATGCCAGATTGCTGAACCTTGTAGGAAATATGCTTACCAATGGCCAGGCAGGATTAATTGATCTTAATTTGGTCAAAAAACAAAAATTACTGGGCGCAGATGCTTTTCCTTATGCTTTAAAAGATTATTCTGTTCTATTGATACAGGGAAAGCCCACTGAAGGACAGTCTCTGGACGAAGTCAAAAACTTATTGCTTCAGGAAATAGACAAATTAAGAAAAGGAGAATTCTCTGATGACTTAATTCAGTCTATCGTGAACAATGAAAAGAAAAACATCATCCAGAAGGATGAAAAATATTCTTCCCGAGCAGGGATCCTGATGGATGAATTCACCTCTGATGTAGATCATAAAGCTTCATTGGAATATGTGGATGAAATTTCCCATCTGACTAAAAAGGATATTATGGATTTCTCTTCAAAGTATCTTCAAAACAATAATTATGTAGCTGTTTACAAGAAAAAAGGAGAAGATAAAAGTATTGTAAAAGTTGACAAACCCACTATTACTCCGGTTTCAGTAAACAGAGAAGATCAGTCTCCTTTCCTTAAGAAGATTGATGAGATGCCGGAAAATGCGATCTCTCCGATATGGTTGAATTATGATAAAGATATCGCCAAAAATAAACTGGGAGCTATAGATGTTCTTTCTGTAAAAAACACAGATAACGCCCTGTTCAGAATGTATTATCATTTTGATTCCGGAAAATGGAACAACAAGATACTTCCGTTGGCAGCAGAATATCTTCAGTATTTAGGAACGAAAAATAAATCTTCTGAAGCCATCAGTAAAGAGTTTTATAAGCTTGCTTCAAGTTTTGAGGTAAGTGCCGGAAACGAGGAAACTTCGGTATCTCTGGAAGGTTTAAATGAAAACTTTGACCAAACCATTGCTTTATTTGAAGACCTGATCAAAAACAGTCAGGCTGACCAGGAAGCTTTAGATGCCTATAAAGTAAGACTTAAGAAAGCCAGGGCTAATGCCAAACAGAATAAAGCAACCATCATGAGTGGGCTTAGAAGTTATGCACAGTATGGGGCACAAAATCCTTTTAATAACGTTTTAACGGATGCAGAACTTGATGCCCTGAAAGCAGAAGATCTGATCAATGTACTTCATGATTTATTCAATTTTAAGCATAAAGTACTGTATTACGGACCAAAATCAGGAAATGAAGTCGTAGCATCCCTGACTCCCGTTCACAAACTTCCGGCAACCCTGAAAGAGCTCCCTAAAACCAAAACTTTTGTTCAGATACCTACGGATAAAAACAAGGTATTGTTTGCCCATTATGACATGGTTCAGGCCGAGGTTTTCTGGATAAGAAACTCCGATCAGTACAACCCTACCATTACCCCGACTGTAAGTTTATTCAACACTTATTTTGGAGGCGGAATGGGTTCCATTGTATTCCAGACCATCAGAGAATCTAAAGCATTAGCCTACTCTACTTATTCTTATTTTGCACTTCCGGGTAAGAAAACTGATAAAGATATGATTATGGCTTACGTAGGAACTCAGGCTGATAAATTCAATGAGTCTACTACGGCAATGAATGAGCTGCTGACTACACTGCCAAAATCCGAGCAATTGTTTGAAACTGCCAAAAGCGGATTGAAAAAATCTATTGCATCAGAAAGAATTACACAGGATGGTATCATTTTTTCTTATTTAAAATCCCAAAAGCTTGGAAACAACTTTGATATGAGAAAAAATGTCTACGAACAGGCTCCCAAACTGTCTTTCACAGATATCAATACCTTTCATGATAAGGAAATGAAAAACAAAACCTACACCTACTGTCTGGTAGCTTCTCAAGATAAAGTAAATGAAGCTGCTATGCAGAAATTAGGAGAGGTAAAAAAACTTAATTTAACTGAAATATTCGGATATTAAAATATACAAAAAGTCCTGGTTTCAGGGCTTTTTTATTTAGGAATGAATCAAAAACAATTATAGATTTTATTTATCGAAAACAACTTGTTCGATAGATAAAACTTTTATATCTTTGCATTAGAAATTAAATATAAAAACAGAAAATTATGTCTTTAGTAGGAAAAAAATTCCCAAATTTAACAATCGACGCAATGTCAGAAATGGGTGACGATCTTAGAATCAACATCCTTGATGAAGCAGTAAACAACCAACAAAAAGTTCTTTTATTCTGGTACCCGAAAGATTTCACTTTCGTTTGCCCTACAGAACTTCACGCTTTCCAGGAAGCTTTAGGTGAGTTCGAAAAAAGAAACACTAAAGTAATCGGAGCATCTTGTGATACTAACGAAGTACACTTCGCTTGGTTAAACACTCCAAAAGATAACGGAGGTATCGAAGGGGTTACTTACCCACTTTTAGCTGATACTCACAGACAATTAGCAAACACGTTAGGAATTGTAGATCAGGATTTCGAATATAACGAAGAAGGAGAAGAGGTTTTCACAGGTTCTAACGTAACATACAGAGCAACTTACCTTATCGACGAAACTGGAAAAATTTTCCACGAAGCGGTAAACGATATGCCTCTAGGTAGAAACGTAAAAGAATTCTTAAGATTAATCGATGCTTATACTCACGTTCAAAAACACGGTGAAGTATGTCCTGCAAACTGGGAAGAAGGTAAAGATGCAATGAAAGCAGACAGAACTTCTACAGCAGAATACTTAGCTAAGAACTAATATAATGTGTTAATTTGAAAATGAGATAATTTGAAAATTATTTAAGAATTATCTCATTTTCTTTATCATACTTATTAACGCATTTTCAAATAACAATTTTCAATTTATTATCATGTACACAGAATTAACCGAAGATACATTACAGAATATTGTGAATGACAACGAAAAAGTAGTTGTTCAATATGGCGCAACATGGTGCGGAAACTGCAGAATCATGAAGCCGAAATTTAAAAAATTAGCATCAGAAAATGAAACTATCCCTTTCTTATATGTAGATGCTGAAAAACTTCCTGAAAGCAGAAAATTAGCAAAAGTGGACAACTTACCTACTTTCGCCATCTTTAAAAACGGTGAATTAGTCAATCAGGTTCAATCTAACCAGGCAGAAAGTTTAATTAACCTTTTTAACGAATTATCATAATGAAATTACCCGTAATCAGACAATTTTATCAGAATCAGACTCCTGAAAATCTTGAAAAAACACTGGAAGTTCTGGAAAGTTTCTGTGAATTCAGAGGAACAAGTGAAGAAGATCTTAATGTAGCCGGAGAGCTTATTACAAACATCTGTGGAGCTTTGGAAGTTCACTCTAATGTACAGAATGGAATGAGCGAAAAAGACGCTTTAAACTCTTTTGCACAAAAGGTTTTAGGATCTATCGACAAATAGTTCTTTACTTATTTACCATCAATTGGTTTAATAATTAAAAATTATAAAAACACAATATACCTGGGGCTTCCCCATTACTATATTTTTTCCCTATTCTTTAATAACTGCTTTATTTTCAACTGGAACAATACTTCAAAAACCTATCTGGTCAATATGAAGCCAGAAGTTATATCCGTATCTGTTAAAGAATATCCAATTAAAATCCCGATGAAATGTCATCAGGATTTTTTGGGTTCGCTGCTTTAAATATTCATAGAGCTCATCTGTAACCCAACCACTTTCTTTGACTTACATGTATATAAACACTAATAACACAAATATTTTTCCACAAATACCACAAATACAAACTGCATTAATAGTGTCATCTGTGAAAGTATCAGTGTGATTTGTGGTTAAAAAATTGGCTAAATACATCTGTCCTATATCACATAAACTTCATCAGATTAATTTCAATTAATCCCTCATTTGCAACCTTATTTATCAAGCTTCTAATTTTTTCTTTGCGTTAAAAAAATATTACTTTACTATTTAAAGACAAGAGGAATTATAAAACGGTTACATAAACATCTGCCAAATCAGCACAATCTGCGAGAGAAAATTTTAAACAAGTTTAGGCTAAAGCCAATGGATACAATCTAAAAAGCAAGCGGGCTAAAGCCCACTCCTATTGAATTTCAAATCTCACTTTGACTTACATTTAAGCAAACACTAATAACACAAATATTTTTGCACGAATACCACAAGTACAAACTGCATTAATAGTGTCATCTGTGAAAATACCAGTGTGATTTGTGGTTAAAAAAATAGCTCAATACACCCATTCTATTATACTACATAAGCTTCATCAGATTAATTTCAATTAATCAATCCTTTGCAACCTTATTTATCAAGCTTCTAATTTTTTCTTTGCGTTAAAAAAATATTACTTTACTATTTAAGGACAAGAGGAATTATAAAACGGTTACATAAACATCTGCCAAATCAGCTCAATCTGCGAGAGAAAAATTTTAAACAAGTTTAGGCTAAAGCCAATGGATACAATCTAAAATACAAGCGGGCTAAAGCCCACTCCTATTGAATTTCAAATTTTATCTATGAAACCATTAATTTTGACAGAAATAAAAAATCCTGATGAAAATATCACCAGGATTATATGTATAAACGACAAGCACAGGGCATATCATTATTGAATTAGTTTCTCTTACTCATTAAGATGCTTAAGATATACCAAAACAGAAGCATGATAGATGCAAAAAGCTGTAAAGCAGCTCCTACATACTGATCGGTTCCGTATGAATCTTTTAATTTACTGGTTTGGTATAAAATTGTTGCTGAAGCCAAAATAGTCATTCCCACTGAAAACCATAAGCCTAAGTTGAAACCGAATAACATTCCGCCAACAATCAATCCAATTGAAATAAATCCTCCGATAACGATAATATTTCTTAAGAAAGAAAAATCTCTCTTAGAAGTAAATGCCACAGCAGAAATACCGGCAAACATAGCAATAGTTAGAGTAGCTGCCTGAAAGATCACGTTGGCTCCTCCTGCCATATTCGTAGCAATATAAAGCATTGGCATAAAGATTACCGCCTCCAGCAGGACATAAAATCCTAAACCAAGATATTGGGTAGACTTACTTTGTGAAAGTGACCATTTAGAAGCTAAAATAGAAGCCAGCCAGAAAACACCGATGATCAATAACCAGGTATATCTTTGTCCAAACATCATGGCAATAATTTCTACCGGCACTGTCTTCAACAAAATGGTTTCCACTCCAATAAATGCAAGAATTGATAAAGCAACATGCAAATAGGTTTTTTTGTAAAAATCAGCTCTATCCACTTCCGAAGAATGAGCGACTAAAACATTTGTCTTCATAGTTAACATTTTTTAATTAATCGAAAATAAATTTATTTATCTTTTTTTCCGGGCATAATTCCCAGAATTTTTCCATCCTCCTCAAATACGGCACTCACCACTTCTTTTGAAGAAGAATCTCCTGCATATTTGTATTTAATATTAGGATGATTAGCACCGTCCATTGTTACGTAATACCCTACTTTTGAGACTTCAAGTTTTTTGTTAGGATCTATACCTTCTTTTACTTTTTTAAGAATATCATCCGTCACAATTTCTTTTACTTTATCAGAAAGCAGGCCGTCAATAGTCTTATGGTCAGAGGCTTGTAAAGCCCCCATAAACTTCAGAAAATTATCATTATAGAGACTTACTTTCTCCTTACTTATAGTAGCAGGCTGTTCTTTCTTTTGATTGTTCTCAACCTCCAGTCCTACAACTTTTTGGGCGAATACCAGTTGGCCTCCAATGATGGCAAGTCCTAAAAATAATTTTTTCATATGATCCATTTTATTATTTTGGTGCAATAAGTGATGGAAGATACGAAAATCAGACCATTTCCAAAAATTTCATCGTATCTACGTTATCGGCATAGGTATCAAGACCAGGATTCTGAGCATCTCCGAAGTGAATAGAGTCTAATCCCAATTCGTCTTTAGCGACTATACACTGAATATTTTCTTCATTTTCAGCTATAAAATCCTTGACATCATCCAGTGAAGTATATCTACTGAAATTGATCACAGAAAGCGGACTAAACAGTTTGTCATCCTCTTTCAACATGACAAAATTATTGTCCCAGAATTTATCCTGATTAAGCAGGTATACTGCTCTGTTATAATCATAATTATTGGCGTATTTATGATGATTGATAATATCCTGGAAGCCTATGAAACTTTCAAATAATCTATCGATTACATAGTCCTGTGGGATAAAAATTCGGGTTACATTCCTGCATCCCAGGCCAAAATACTGAAAAATATCGTTGGCTAAAAGCTGTAATTCTTCTTCTGTTTCATCACCTTTCAAAACAGCAACTGATGTTCTGTTTTTACGGATAATACTTAAATGATTTTTAAAATAATATTCCAGATATCTCGCAGTATTATTACTTCCGGTAGCAATTACCGCATCAAAATTCTCTAATCTTTCTACGAATTCAAACTGAACCTGATCTCCGGAAAACTCTTTCCATTTTTTGAGCAGGAACGGAATCATATATTTATCTTTTGAAGACAGCTTAATGACCGGAATATGATTGCTCAAAACCACAGAAACCACATCATGAAATCCTACTAAAGGAATATTTCCGGCTAAAATTAACCCTACTCTCTTGGAAATTTTCGAGATAGAATAGTTTTTCAGCCAACCGTTAATACTTTCTGCTGTCAGTAAATCTGCCCACTGTTGTAAAGCAAATTTCTGATTCTCAAGGGTAAACCATTGATTCTCTATTTTTGTTTTTTGTAATAATAATTCAATATCTACATCATCCTGATTGTAGTCTTCCGTTTTTTTCGACAAAAACGCCTTTATATAATCACTTAATTCAATAAGTCCTAAAACTTGATTTTCGGTATTCATAATTACTGTAAAATTGGGGAATATTTTGTAATTTTGTGCAAATTTAAAAAAAATTAGCGATGGCTATTAAAATAACTGATGAATGCATTAACTGTGGGGCTTGTGAACCTGAATGCCCGAACAATGCAATATATGAAGGAGCTGTAGACTGGAAAGCTTCTGATGGTACTGCCCTGAATGGGACAATTACATTGCCATCAGGACTTACTGTAGATGCTGACGCGGCACAGGAACCTGTAAGTGATGATGTATATTTCATTGTAACAGATAAATGTACGGAGTGTAAAGGCTTCCATGAAGAACCACAGTGTGCGGCTGTATGCCCGGTAGACTGTTGTGTTCCTGATGAAGATCATGTAGAATCTGAGGAAGCACTTCTTAATAAAAAAGCATTTTTACACGGCGAATAAAAAATTCCGTCTCATCATCTGTGAGGCGGTTTTTTTAACGATAAATTCAAAATCTAGTAAAAAAGAAAAAAATAAATCGCAGGGAAGCCAGCTCCCTGTTACAACCAAAAAGTAAAAAAATATGAACAAAAAGCACAACTTCAGCGCAGGACCATGCATTTTACCTCAGGAAGTATTTGAAAAATCAGCCCAGGCTATTTTAGATTTTAATGGTATTGGATTATCACTTCTTGAAATATCACACAGAAGCAAGGATTTCGTAGCCGTAATGGACGAAGCACGTGCTATTGTAAAAAGGTTGATGAATCTTGGTGATGACTATGAAGTACTTTATTTGGGTAGTGGTGCCAGCATGCAGTTTGCAATGGTTCCTTATAACCTTATGAAAGTAGGTGGCAAAGCAGCTTATCTGGATACAGGTACGTGGGCTGCAGGAGCGATCAAAGAAGCAAAAAAATTAGGAACTGTAGATGTTGTAGGTTCTTCAAAAGAGGAAAATTATTCTTTCGTTCCTAAAAATTATACGGTAGGTTCAGATTATGATTATTTTCACTGTACCTCCAACAATACAATCTATGGAACTCAAATGAAATCTTTCCCTGAGGTAGATACACTGATGGTTTGTGATATGAGTTCTGATATTTTCTCAAGACAGCTTGATTTCTCAAAGTTTGACTTAATCTATGCCGGAGCTCAGAAAAATATGGGACCTGCAGGAGTTACTTTAGTAGTTATAAAAAAAGAAATTCTAGGTAAAACAGGAAGAGAGAATATGTTGTCTATGCTGGATTATTCTCAGCATATCAGCAAAGAATCTATGTACAATACTCCACCTGTATTCCCTATCTATGCATCTTTACTGACTCTTCAACATCTTGAAAATAACGGGGGAATTGCTGCTGCAGAACAAAGAAATGAAGCAAAAGCAAAACTTTTATACGATGAAATTGATAGCAATCCTTTGTTTAAAACATTCTGTGTAGAAGAAGACCGTTCATTAATGAATGTTTCTTTCAACATTACGGATGAAAGCAAAAAAGAAGAATTTGATAACGCATGGAAAGCTGCCGGTATCAGTGGACTTAACGGACACAGAAGCTTAGGCGGATACAGAGCAAGCTTGTACAATGCTTTGACTATTGAAAGCGTACAGGTTTTAGTGGACGTCATGAAATCTATCAAATAATTTAAACCTTAAAAATTCAAAGATTGAAAGATTGAGAAGCAGTTAATTTAAATTTATTAATTTGCACCTCAGTTTTAAAATTTTGAAATATTTAAATTTTTCAATCTTTAAATCAAATAACACATGAAAGTTTTAGCAAACGATGGAATTTCAAAATCAGGAGAACAGGCTTTAAAAGAAGCCGGAATTGAGATTCTGGACAATAGAGTCGCCCAAGATCACGTTATTAAATTTATCAATGATAATAATGTAGATGTTCTTTTGGTAAGAAGTGCAACAAAAGTAAAACAAGAACTGATTGATGCATGCCCCGGTCTTCAGATTATAGGAAGAGGTGGGATTGGGATGGATAATATTGATGTGGACTATGCTAAAAGCAAAGGAATTAAGATTATCAATACGCCTACAGCATCTTCAAAGTCTGTAGCGGAACTGGTTTTCGGACACTTTTTTTCATTGGCGAGATTTCTTCATGAATCAAACAGGCTGATGCCTTTAGAAGGAGATACTCACTTTAATGCCATGAAAAAGTCATTCAGTAATGCTTATGAACTTTCAGGAAAGACATTAGGAGTTATTGGCTTTGGAAGTATTGGCCAGGAAGTGGTAAAAATAGGAATTGCCTTAGGCATGAAGGTTCGGGTTCTTACAAAAAGTCCGAGAACGGAAGTTCTTACCCTGAATTTTTTTGATGGCCAGGCTGTTCATTTTGAAATCACTTCTACCAATGATATGGATGCATTCCTTAAAGATGCAGACTTTATCAGCATCAATACTCCAAAAACAAATGAGTATATTATAGATACCCCTCAGTTTGAAAAAATGAAAGACGGTGTTTATATTGTAAATACAGCAAGAGGCGGAGTTATCAATGAAGTGACATTAATAGACTTCATTGAGTCAGGCAAAGTAGCAGGAGCGGCACTGGATGTTTTTGAAAATGAGCCTAGCCCGGAACTGCCTTTATTAATGAACCCTTCATTATCCCTGTCTCCTCATGTAGGAGGTAATACAGTGGATGCGCAAGAGAAAATCGGAGTCGAACTTGCGGAACAAATTATTAAGTTACAAAAAGAAACTATAAGATAAATATGCCTGTTTTTAAACCTTTCCGTGGAATAAGACCTCATAAAGACTTGGAGAGTACTTTCCCTACACACCCACTGGATAATTTCACCCAGGAAGAGATAGCAGAGAAGGCTCAAGTTGAAAATACTTACATTAATATGATTAAACCCTATGTTGTAAGTAAATCCAAAGATATTGACCGGAATCTAAGGAAGATCCGTTCTACATTTGAAGAACTTCTGGACGAAAAAAAATTGGTCCAGGACAGTTCAGCCTACTATCTTTATGAGCAAATCTACCCCAATAAACAGGTTTTCAGAGGACTTTTGGGACTGGCCAGCATTGAAGATTTCTGGAATGGAAAAATCAAAAGACATGAAAGTACCATTCCTCAGAAAAAAGAAAAACTGGCACACTATCTTGAAAAAGTAAGCCTGCAGGCAGAACCTGTACTGCTTACCTACCCTGCCAACTCTAAAATTGAGCTGTTGATGAATCATGAGGAAAAAAATGTTCCTATTTTTAATCATACAGATAACCTGGGGATAAGACATAAAATCTGGAGAATAGATAACCGTTTGAAACTTCAGCAGTTCAAAGAAGTAATCGATCAGATTGATTCATTTTATATTGCCGACGGACACCATAGAATTGGTTCTACAGCCATCAATGCAAAACGTCACAAAGAGAAAAATAAAAGACACAACGGAACCGAGCTTTACAATTTTGTATACAGCTTCATCGTTTCAAATCAATCTATTAAAATTCATGATTACAACAGGATTTTACATGATATGAACGGTCTTTCCAATGAACAGTTTTTAAAGGAACTTGAGACTTATTTCCTTATTCATGAAAAAGGAGAAGCATCTTATTTCCCTTCTCAGAAATTCCATATTTCAATGTATCTGGGTGGGAAATTTTATTCACTTCATGTAAAACACGATCTGCGTTCCAAAGAAATGTCTCTGGACAACCTTGATCACCATCTTTTGGATAAGTATATTTTCAAAGATATCCTGAAAATTGAAGATCCTGATAGCTCAGATAAAATATCTTATGTAAAAGGTACTTCTAACCTGAACGGAATCAACATCCTAAAAGAAAAGGTGGACAGTGGTGAGGGCATAGTAGGCTTCGGAATTTATCCTGTAAGTTTTAATGATATGATTAAAATTTCAGACTTAAAATTAAGTATGCCTCCGAAATGTACATTCATTGAACCCAAATTGGTTACAGCTTTATTAATGTACGACATGAAACCTTAATAAATTCCTATTTTTTCCCTACTTTTAACATCGGAAAAGAAAGGTAAATAAAAAATGAAAAAAATATTCATCATACTTCCACTCTTTTTGAGTGGATTTTTATTTTCTCAGAAAAAGCCGCAAAAACATCCGGCAAAAAAAGGCACAGTAGCCAAATTCAATTATCATGATGAATTTAAAAAGATATCAGACGAAATCTTAACCAACGGTGAAGCTTATTCTAATCTTGGAGAGCTTACAAAAGGCATCGGACCGCGCTTCAGTGCCACTCCGGGATATGCAAAAGCATCCGAATGGGCTGAAAAAAAGCTGAAAGACGCCGGTATACAAAATATATGGAAGCAGGATGTAAAAGTTCCTGTCTGGATCAGAGGTAAAGAGTCTCTGCAAATAAAATCAGGAAACGGAGAATGGAAAAATATCAGAATGCTCTCCTTTGGAAATTCTGAAGGAACAGGGGGAAAAGATCTTACGGCAGAACTTTTACTGGTGAATGACATGACAGAACTGAACGCTTTAACTTCTGCTCAATTAAAAGATAAAATCATTTTTGTCAATTCTCCTTTAGACCAGAAAGTAGTTAATACCGTTGACGCTTATCTTATCACTGCCAAATCTAAATTGCTCTCAGCCTCTGTTATTGGCAAAAGAGGGGCTAAAGGTTTAATTATACGCTCACTCACTACAGCTTCAGATGATACACCTCATGCTAAAATGATTTATTATGAACCGGACGACAGGGTGAGAATCCCTGCAATAACCATTGGTGTAAAATCAGCTGATGAACTTGAAAAATTACTAAAAAAACAAAAAGTAACCGCCAAGCTGAACCTATCTGCCGAAACAAAAGGAGAAGCTGTTAACCAGAATATCATTGGTGAAATTCCTGGAAATAAAGATGGGAAAGTGATTGTTTTGGGAGCGCAGCTTGATTCATGGGACTTTGCAGAAGGGGCCCATGATGACGGATCCGGAGTTGTACAGTGCATTGAGGTTTTAAGAACGCTTAAAGCGCTTGGTTTCACCAATAATCATACGATAAGAGTCGTATTGTACGCCAATAGTGAAAACGGCGGCCAGGGCCGGGATATGTATGCTTCGTATGTAAAAAAGAAAGATGAGAAACATATTTTCGCTTTAGGAACAGATTCCGGAGGCTATTCTCCAAGAGGATTCTCATTAGATATGCCTCCTCAGAGAAGAAGACAGATCTTTGAATGGAAAAATTATTTCCTTCCCTACGGAATTTATGATTTTGATCAAACGTATGCAATACAGGATATTGCCCCTTTAAAAAAACTGGACATTCCTCTGGCAGAGCTGGTAGTGGACACACAGCGCTATTTTGATTACCACCATTCTGTAGAAGATACTTTCGACAAAGTAAATAAAAGAGAACTTCTTCTGGGAGCTGTTGCTATGACTCAACTTATTTTCATGATTGATAAAAACTGGTAACATGAAAAAAATTATAAATCTATCAGTACTGATTCTCGGGGTGGCTTTTGTATCCGGCCAAACCAAAGAGGATTCTATACAGTTTAACAGGATTTCCACAGAAATCCTGAATAATGGAAAAGGCTACAATGAATTAAAAGAGCTCACCAAAAATATTGGTAACCGGTTGAGCGGTTCTCAAGCTTATGAAGAATCTGTAAAATGGGCGGCGCAGAAACTTAAAGATGCCGGAGCTGATAAAGTCTGGCTTCAGGAAGTGATGATTCCTGTCTGGGAAAGAGGTAAGGAATCCTTACACATCAAAACTTCAAATGGAAGCTGGAAAAGCCTTAAAATGCTTTCTTTGGGCAACTCTGAAGGGACAGGAGGAAAAGATGTTTCAGGAGAAATCATCATGGTGAAATCATTGGAAGAATATGACAGGTTACCGGCTGAAAAAGTTAAAGATAAAATTGTTTTCTTTAATTACCCCTTCAATCAGGGACATGTACAAACCTTTATTGCCTATCGGGAAGCTGGAGCTTACAGAAGGACAGCAGCTTCTTTAACGGCTAAAAAAGGAGGAAAATTTGCTGTTATACGCTCTCTTTCTTCCGCTTTCGATGATGTTCCACACACCGGAAATATGCGTTATGATGATAATGTGTCTAAAGTTCCCGCAGTGACGATTGGAAACACCAGCGCAGACGAACTGGAAGCTTTATTAAAAAATCAAAAGGTAACGGCAAAACTTAATTCCAACTGTGGGATGAGAGGTGAGAAACTCTCCCACTCTGTTATTGGTGAAATTACAGGCAAAAAAGATCAAAACGTTATTGTTGTTGGCGGCCATCTGGATTCGTGGGATGTAGGAGAAGGAGCTCATGATGACGGAGCAGGAATCGTTCAGAGTATAGAAGTCTTAAGAACCTTCAAAAAACTGGGAATACAAAATAACCATACCATCAGAGCCGTTTGTTTCGCCAATGAAGAAAATGGGACAAAAGGAGGCAAGCAATATGGAAAAACAGCTAAAGATCACAACGAAAAACATCTTTTCGCCATTGAATCTGATGCAGGAGGTTATGCTCCACGAGGTATTTCGTTAGAAATGGACAACACGAAAAGAGACCAGATCAAAAGCTGGGTAAACCTCTTCTTGCCCTATGGAGTTTACAATTTCGAGGGAAAATATTCAGGGTCAGATATTGCTCCACTCCATGAAATGGGTGTTCCCACTGCAGAATTAGTTCCTGACCCCCAACGTTATTTCGATATCCATCACACTTCAGAAGATACTTTTGAAAAAGTAAACCGCAGAGAACTTCTTCTCGGCTCCAGTGTGATGACACAACTTATTTATATGATTGATAAAAATTGGTAATCATGAAAAAGATATTAGGTACAACATTATTACTTTTGGGAGTAGCTGTTTTGGGCCAAACCAAAGAAGATTCCGTACAGTTTAACAGGATTTCTACTGAAATCTTAAACAATGGAAAAGGCTATAACGAATTGAGGGAACTCACCAAAAATATTGGCCATCGTTTAAGCGGTTCCGAAGCTTATGAAAAGTCCGTAAAATGGGCAGCGCAGAAACTTAAAGATGCCGGAGCCGATAAAGTCTGGCTTCAGGAAGTGATGATTCCGGTCTGGGAAAGAGGCAAGGAATCCTTGCACATCAAAACAGCAAACGGCAGCTGGAAAAATCTTAAAATGCTTTCTTTAGGAAATTCTGAAGGGACAGGAGGAAAAGATATTGCAGGAGAGATCATCATGGTAAAATCCATTGAAGAATATAATGCATTGCCTGCTGAGAAAGTAAAGGATAAGATTGTTTTCTTCAACTACCCTTTCAGTCAGTCATTTATAGAAACATTCAAAGGATATAGTGATGCTGCCAAATATCGGGTAACTGCTGCGGCATTAACTGCTAAAAAAGGGGGGAAATTCGCTATTATACGTTCTCTTTCTTCAGCTTTCGATGATGTTCCCCATACCGGAGCAATGCGTTATGAAGATAATGTATCCAAAGTACCCGCTGTAGCTGTTGGAAATACAACCGCAGATGAGCTGGAAAATCTGCTGAAAAACCAGAAGATCACCGCCAAACTTAATTCCAACTGTGGGATGAAAGGTGAGAAACTCTCCCACTCTGTCATTGGTGAAATTACGGGTAAAAAAGACCAAAGTGTTATTGTTGTTGGCGGACACCTGGATTCTTGGGATGTAGGTGAAGGAGCACATGATGACGGAGCCGGAATTGTTCAGAGTATAGAAGTCTTGAGAACCTTCAAAAAACTGGGAATACAAAACAACCATACCATCAGAGTTGTATGTTTCGCCAATGAAGAAAACGGCGTAAAAGGAGGTGTTCAGTATGGTAAAGCGGTAAAAGAAAACAATGAAAAACATCTTTTCGCTATTGAATCTGATGCCGGCGGTTTTGCCCCGAGAGGTATTGCCCTGGATATGGATGATACCAAAAGAAATCAAATCAAGGGCTGGTCAAAACTCTTCCTTCCATATGGAGTCTATAACTTTAACGAAAGATTCTCAGGAACAGATTTATACCCACTTCACGATATGGGAATCCCAGCTGCTGAGCTGATGCCCGATTCACAAAGATATTTCGATATCCATCACACCGAAGAAGATACCTTTGAAAAGGTAAACCGCAGAGAGCTTCTGCTAGGCGCTGCAGCAATGACACAGATGATCTACATGATTGATAAAAACTGGTAATCCCCGTTTGTATCTTAAAAAATTAACATCAAAAGAGTTCATAGAAACCTTGAAAAATTCGGGGTTTTATGAACTCTTTAATTTATCATCAATCGAAAAGGGCTTTAGCCCCTTTATCTTATAAAAATTCATCTAATGGCTGTCGCCAAAACATAATTCACATTCGATGCTTGCAAAGATTCGGAGGTTGTACAATACATCTGCCGGAGACTATAACTGATCAAATTTCATTTTAGTCTTCAATGGATCCGGATATTTTAAATCAGATTTTGTTTCTGAATTGCTATTTTGACCATATTAAATAGCTATATTACACCATCTTACATTAGAATAATAGAATATGGTATGGAAATAAGTAGATTCAAATCAGAAAAAATACATCAGAAATTTCTTACATTTTATGATGAAACCATGAAGAAACTTCCTGTACCACAGGAGATCTTCGATATCGATACTACCTATGGAACAGTAAGGGTCTATCGGTTTGGAAACCGGGGAGGAATACCTATTCTGCTTTTTCCGGGAAGAGCAGCTTCAACACCCATGTGGGAACCCAATATGGCAGGACTGCTCAAGACTTATGATGTTTATTCTATGGATCTTCTGGGTGAACCCGGTATGAGTACCCAAACAAAACCTATTAAAGATAATGAACAACAGGCTGTCTGGGTAGAAGACGTCTTGAGGGAACTACAACTAACAAAGGTCCATCTGGTGGGTGTTTCTTTTGGCGGCTGGTCCGCAGTAAATTATGCCGTCCATTATCAAAAATATATTGCATCCATTATCTTGTTGGATCCCGCACTGGTTTTTGCTCCATTTTCTCTGAAAATCATTCTGTTTTCACTGATTACTATTCTTCCTTTTGTTCCTGAATCCTGGCGCAAAAAATCAATGAGCTGGATTTCTGGAGGAGCTCAGGTCGATCCGCAAGATTCTACCGCTCGCCTTATTTCGATTGGATTAAAAGATTTTCTGATCAAAACACCACCTCCTAAACAGTTTACTACTGAACAGTTAAACTCTATTCAAGCACCAATACTGGTCATTTTTGCAGGCAAAAGTATTGTACACGATTCAGCTAAAGCCTTAGCCTATGCAAAAAAACTTTCGAACCCTATTGAAGCTGAAATTTGGCCGGCAGCTTCACATGCAATCAATGGAGAGTTTCCAAATGAAATTAATGAGCGGATTGGTACATTTCTTTCAGGAATTTCATTTTAATCTCAATTTGTATAGAAAAACGCTCCAGATATGCCTTAATCTTCCTGCTGCTTCCCAGTTAACATCATATTGTACACCACTTTTCCCAAAGAATGGTAATGAAAATTTGGCATGAAACATTGGTGGGTTATTCTTAATTTTAGTATAATAATCAGTTTCAAAATTTGACTTCCTATAGTATTGTATTTCTATGATTGTCTCTTTTTTTAATGCCTTGAAAACATACAAATTGACATCATAAAGGTCGTCATATTCATTATTTAAAACCTGTATTGCGGCATCTAATGTAAGTGGTATTTTTAAACTATTAAGTTTATTTCTATGAATTCTCTGTTCAGAAGAATTACTTCCCTTAAATTCATTAAAATCTGACAGAATAAAAATAATATTGGGAGAAATTTTATTCCAACAATGTATTTCTACCAATCGTAGCAGATTATCAAGAGAATGTTGAATATTATTTTTTAAATTATTTTGATACATTTTCTTTCAATTTCTATTTTCCTCATAAGAATTCTCTGCCATAGTGGAAAAATCTAAAACGTTACTAAGCCTCTTAGAAGTTCGGGAGAATATTTAATTTTCTCACTACCATAAAATTCATACATAAAAATACATCATAATTCAACAATTATTCTCATCACTTCTCCTAAATTACCAATCAGAACAATTTGATTTTTTATATTGAAATTTCTTAATTTAAAAACATTTCTCCTTGTTTAAGGAAATAAGTCTGAAAAAACACTGTAAAACAACTACATACAGCCATAAAAAATAAAATGTTAATGGTGAAATACTCACTTTGGCATGAAATTGGCATGTCTTAAAACGAAAAAAACATAAAAACACTAGATGAAAAAAAAGATCTTCTATAGATTTTCAGTTTTCCACTGATTCAAAATGTGAATCTTTTTTTTCTGCGATACCCTAAATGATATGGAAATTGTGATTAACCAACCTTCGGTTTGTTTTTCGCAATAAAACTTATAATCTGTATCAAACTGGTATCAGAACCCATGAGTCATTAATGATTCAAAAAATTTACTGATCAACCCTAAGCTTTATGCTCCGGGCTCAGTCGTATAAATAAATGGCACGTCTTCGTGAACCTTAGCCCAGTAAGAGAATATATTCTTTTTACCATGTGAGACAGCTGCTTATCCATATAAATTAATGTATAACCCTTAAAATGTTAGTAATGATGAGAGATTTTTTTGAAATGATTTTTAAGAGAAATGAAGATGCTGCAAAAATGCATATCTGGAGCCTGCTTTTGGTATTGAGTTTTGCCGTCTTTTCTGTATTGGTATACACCTTAAAACCAAGCTTTAACAGCTTAATAATATATCTGACCGCATTTGCCGCTTACATCGGCTTTGGTCTTGTATTCATCAGTTCCCTTGCGGGGACAAGTATGAAAAAAAGGTCCAGCAGAAACATATAACTTTTAATTCTTTTTTTTACTGAAAAAACCGTCCTTTGGGACGGTTTTTTGTGTTATACTCACTGATCATTTATTCAATACCTTTCATCATCTCGGTAAGAATTTTTATCGTTTCTTCCTCAATCATTTTTTCAGATTTTGCAACCAGTTCTATCCTGAAAGGTTCACAACAGGCCTTTATTCCAAAACCATCATCTGTTTTCACAAATTCAGGATGCAAACCATGTTCTTTACATACTTGTGCTTCAATTTCTTTTCGGATCAAAGCATAATCTAGATTAATCATATTCTTATATTTTGTTTCATTGGTGACGGATAAAGATAAGCATAAATTGGTTGTACAGAAATCCGGATTTCTACGGTAATCCATATCGGCATACATTAATTTTCCCGATCCTTTTTTAGAATATCAACAATCCTTTTCTACAACAACTATTCGTTATTTCAGATATGCTTTCTTTTTCAGGGTTATATCCAGTATATTCCCATTCCTCTTAATTTTCACATTAATCGTATCATATTGACTTTCTACCCTATTGAGAAAATAGTGACATGCACCATCTTTATCGAGATTATCAAGCTTAATATCATTAATACTGATAATTGAATCGCCAATCTGTAAAGGGAAATGCTCTTCCTGAAATATATAAACAACCGTAGGTTTTGTATCTATAAAACGATATCCAAAACCGAAAGATTCCAGTTTATGAGAATTATTTCCAATCTGTTTCATATAGATTTTATGATCAGACCAGTCTAAAATAAAAACAAAATTTTTCAGGAAATCATTTCCAATCAAATTTGAACTTCCTGTAGTCATTATCTCATTGGTGAAATTTTTATTTCCCAATACCCAATCTGAGGATTTGAAAATATAACCGAGTGTGGGCTTTCCGGCACCATAAGCTCCTACCGCATTATTCCCATATACTTCTATTCGCTCTGATACTTTCTTAGCATTAAAGTCATTCTCTGTAATCTTTATATTCCCTGAAAAACCGGTATCGAAAGTAAAATTATTTTTTTTATCTAAAATTTTTGTTTCTACGATGGGAGTTTTCTGATCTTTCGTCTCAAAAGGGATAACAATATCATACCCTTTAAGATCAAACCTGGAAAGACTTTGAGTCACTTCCAGAGATTTTTCAGTATAATTTATCCGCCAAAAAAGTTTTGCCATCTGATTGGCTCCGAGAATACCATCCACTTTTAGACATCCGAATTCTGCCGCTTTAAGATCCATCACCATAACCCCTATATTTTTAAAGGTAGCCTGGTCGACAACCATCTCAGGCAATACGGTGAAAATCTGTTCCTGTTTGTTTTTCTGAGAGTCCTTTACAGTACTTTTATGTTTTTTTTCAAGCCCCAGATCAGTATAGATGGCTGTAGAAATAATAGTTGGAGCTCCGGTATCGAACAGAAAATTATACATTTTTCCATTAATATTCACTTTTACAAAAGGTAAATCGGTAGAATATTGTAAGTTGAGTTTTTCAACGGCTTCTTTTAGCTGAACCTCTCCCCCTTCAAAGAATTTCTTCCCCTGGGCAAACAAGTTAAGATTAGATAATAACAAAAGACTAAGTAAAATTTTTTTCACAAGGTATTTTTTACTAAAATAATATTTTTTAAAGTCTGAGCAAAATTTCTTATTCTTCCATCAAAAACAAAAAAAGCCGCCCCTTCCGGAACGGCTTTTATATCTTAAAAAGATTTCAATTATTTCACTTTTACAAGCTCAACATCGAAGATTAACCAAGCGTTTGGCGGAATAACTCCTCCTGCTCCTCTTTCTCCATAAGCCATTGCTGGTGGGATCAATAAAGTAGCAGTTTCACCTTCTTTCAATAACAGGATCCCTTCATCCCATCCTTTGATTACTCTTCCCATTCCGATTGGAATATCGATAGGCTCATTTCTTTTGAATGAAGAATCAAATTCTGTCCCGTCTACTAACTTTCCAGCATAGTGTACAGATACATTATCACCTGATTTCGGAGCTTTTCCGTCTGTCGTTTTTGTGATTTTGTAATAAAGACCAGATTCAGTTTTCTGCATACCTGCTTTCAGGGCTTCAGTCATTTTCTCCTGATTAGCTTTGAATTCTTCTTCTCTTTTCTTTCTTTCAGCTTCCTCTTTAGCAATGAAAGCTTTATTATTTTCTGCGACTTTAGCTTTCCCTTCGCTGAAAGTCTTAGCTGCATCGTAGTTTTTGTACTCATCACCTTTACCGAAAACAGAAACTTTTTCTAAAACGATATCTGTTTTAGGCTTATCCTGAGCTCCTTTTTCAACGTTAGCAATAGCATCAATTACGTCATTTCCTTTCACTACTTTACCGAAAATAGTGTGTTTTCCGTCTAACCAAGGTGTAGCCACTTCAGTGATGAAAAACTGAGAACCATTGGTATTAGGTCCAGAGTTTGCCATAGAAAGAATACCTTTTCCAGTATGTTTAAGGTCGTTTCTCTCATCCTCGAATTTATATCCAGGATCTCCCATTCCTGTTCCCTGAGGATCACCTCCCTGAATCATGAAATCTTTGATCACTCTGTGGAAAATTGTTCCATCATAATAAGGAACTCCTTTAGCTTTAGCCTTGTTGTCGATTTTCCCTTCTGCAAGACCGATAAAGTTGGCCACAGTTACTGGTGCTTTCTTGTCTTCAAACTTTACAATCAGATTCCCTTTTGTGGTTTGAAAATTTGCATAAAGTCCGTCATTAAGACCTTCGTAAGTTTCTTTGTCTACGTTCATTTTTTTATAAATTGGAGTACAACTCATCAGCGAAATACTTGCCGCTGCCAGAATTATATTTTTGTTAAACAATTTCATGTATTATAAAGCTTTTAATTTTATGATTAATGGGATGTCGTTATCTATTTTTTTTTCGTCTCCAAATGTTCCATATGCCAGGGAAGATGGTACCAAAAGGGTTACCTCTTCTCCATTACGTATAAATCGTAATGCATTTTCTACAGCTTTCAGCTCATCAAAATGTCCAAATTTAGCATCTCTTCTTTCAAAAGACTGATCATAAATCTTGGTCTCATCAAAATCATACAGATCATAAGAATAAGAGATCATGGTATTGTCTGCTCTCCTTTCTCTCTGATCATACCCTTCCACTGTAACCCAGTAATTAAGCTGTGTAGGATAATATTTTACCGGCTGGCTATTGGCCCACTGCTGGATATGCCCTCTTTCTATGGTATTCAGATTTTTCATCCTTTCTTTAGAAACGTCCAGATCTTTTTGGCTCAAAACACCGCCTACGGGAGGATGTGCCGGCTGTGCATTTCTATTGCAGCTCAACAGACTGACTAATGATATGAAGACTAATTTTCTCATAAACTTTTGCGAAAATACACATTTCGTGAATCAATTACAAAACTTATATCAGATTTCCAGGAACAATTTAAGGAACATAAAATACGATATTTTACCGTAACAAAAAATTGCTTCCAACTACAGGTTTTTAAGATGACTAAGAAAAACTTTATGCAAGGCTCTTTCATGTTAAAAAATACTGGATTTTCCATATTAATTTTTCATCCCCTATGGCAGGTCAATAAAAAAAGCCGGAAATATTCCGGCTTCTATATATTTTATATTCAGTTTAGATTAAACTGTTTCTAAAGCGTGGTCAACCACAACTCTCCATCCGAATGGATCTTCAGAAAGATTGTTCTGTAAGTCTACCAAATCTTTCTTAAGAGTAGCTGCAAAACTATCCTCATCAGATAATCTTGGAAGCTCCAGTTTTTCTCCCTGGTATCCTAAAGCCTGGAACACCGTAGTTACTACAGCAGTTCCTACTCCCCATACTTCTTTTAAAGTACCGTTTTTCTGAGCTTCAACTACCGTTTTTACCGGAATTGGTTCTACTTTCACTTCAATACCTCTTTTCTTAGCCAATTGAAGGAAACTGTCTCTTGTAACTCCGTCAAGAATCTTCTCTGAAGTTGGAGGTGTATAAATAGTATCGTTAATTCTTACAAATACATTCATAGTACCACTCTCTTCAAAATATTCATGGGTAGCATCATCCGTCCAGATAATTTGCTCATATCCTTCTTCGATAGCCAACTGAGTTGGGTAAAAAGAAGCGGCATAGTTTCCTGCAGCTTTAGCAGAACCTACCCCTCCATTTGCTGCTCTTGAATAGTGATCAGAGATTTTTACAGAAACAGGCTCTGAATAATAGCTCTTCGCAGGGGTTGCAACAATAGCGAACATATATTTGTTAGAAACTCTTGCTTTCAAAGCTTCTTCAGTAGCAAAAATCAATGGTCTGATATATAAAGACATTCCTTCTCCTTGTGGAATCCACTCTCTGTCGATATCTACCAAAGCTTTCAATCCGTCTAAAAACATTTCCTCAGTCACTTCAGGCATAGCAAGACGCTTCGCTGACTTATTGATACGTTCAAAATTCTTTTCAGGCCTGAAAAGGAAAACCTGCCCATCTTTGTCTTTATAAGCTTTCATACCTTCAAAACAAGCTTGCCCATAGTTTACTCCCATCATAGCAGGTGTAAATGGTATCGGACCGTAAGGAACTAATTTCACATCACCCCATTTTCCATCTTCATACTCACAGATGATCATATGATCAATGAAAGTACCACCAAATGAAAAATTATTTGGGTCAAATGTAGAAATTCTAGAGTTTTCAGTTTTTTGAATTATCATTTTTAAAATTTTTTACGATGTTCTACAAATTTAATATAATTTTCTAAATATAAAAATTTTAGAGTAAATTTGACAAAAAAATAGCTTGAAAAGAGAAATAAAGACCACAAACGACGGGAGTAAAACATTGTTTATCAATGATTTAAATGAAAACTACCATTCTCATCATGGCGCATTGCAAGAAGCAGAACATGTGTTTATCAAAAATGGACTAAATTTAGTTAATGATTACGAAATTAATATTTTAGAACTCGGTTTTGGAACAGGTTTGAATGTTTTGGTTACAATTAATGAATATTTAAAAACTGACAAAAATCATGTCATTAATTATTTTTCGCTCGAAAAATACCCCGTAAATGAATCCGAAGTTAACGATTTGGCATATTTTGAACTTTTTGATAACCCTGAATTCAAAAATATTTATCAGAAAATTCATCTAGCAGATTGGGAAAAGCCAGTTGAAATCATTAGTGGTTTCAACTTAAAAAAGATAGAATGTGACTTTTTTGACCTGAAGGATATAGAATTGCCTAAAATTAACCTAGTCTACTTCGACTGTTTCGGAGCAAGGGTGCAGCCTGATCTTTGGGAAAAACCATTATTTGAAATGGTTTCTGACAAAATGGCCATTAATGGATTATTAACAACCTACTCTTCTAAAGGAAGCGTAAGAAGAATTCTTCAGGAGCTGAACTTTAAGGTAGAGAAAAAACAGGGTCCCCCGGGAAAAAGAGAGATGATTAACGCACTAAAGCTTTAATGGGTGTAAAAAGGTGGATTTACCTCCATTCCTTTTTCCTATTTTCGCCCTACTGCTTCATGAAAATTCCTTACCTTAGCTTTACAAAATATTATACCTATTATATATGATAGACAAGATCAACATTAGAGTGTATGGTTGTGCAGTGAAAGACAAAAAAGTTTTAACCTTATTTGAAGAATATGCAGGAGAAGCTTTAGTTAAATTCCCCGGAGGAGGATTGGAATATGGAGAAGGAGTCCTAGAATGTCTGCACCGTGAATTTGATGAAGAGCTCAATGTAAAAATAGATATTAAAGAGCATTTCTTTACTCAAGAAAATTTTTTGGTTTCCCGCTTCAGAGAAAACGAACAGCTCCTTACCATATATTATATTGTCCATATCACCAATGAAGAAGATTTCCTGATTATGGATCCCTGCATTGAGAAAACAGAATGGATGGCTATCGACAGACCCGACAATCCGTTTCCTCTTCCCATAGATAAAATTGTATTCGATAAATTAAAAGAAAAATTCCTGTAAGAAACTTACAGGAATTTTATATTATTATTTTTTCACTTTAAACTGATTGGCTCCCGGATAAGGTTTTAAATAACCGGAATTCCAGTTGGACTGAAGCAATGACTCTATAAATTCATCACTTCTGTTTCTGTGAGGATCATATTGTTCTTTCAAATCAATATCAGCCATCTTTCCTTTTACATTCCACCAAAAGGCACTCCATCCTCCTCTAAGCTCTTTTATAATTTCATAAACATTTTTACCTGTAGCTCTGTTCATCAATTTGGCAAAAACCTGTCCTTCAGTTGTCGTAAGATCTCTTAACTGTTTTTCATATTGGTCAGCAAGCATGTTCTGTCTTTCTCTTATAAATTTTCTTTTAGCCTTGCTGTCCATATCATTCATATCCGCCTGCATATCCCTATACTGTTGCAAAGCTGTCACGAATAACGGATATACTCTGTATAGCTTTTTATTTAGGAAATAATAGTAATTTTTATCCAGCTGATTGTTGAATCGGGGTTTGTTTACTAAAACAAGCTCATCCATCACCACTACAGGTTCCCCGTTAATCTCATAGATTTTAACCTTTTGCTGCTCGTCGTAATAATACTTATTACCGAATTCATCCACTTTCAGAGATTCAGCAGGGTATTGGTTAAGGGGTTTTGCCACAATAGAATCCTTCTGACCAAAAACACTGACTCCAAAAAAGAAAATAAAAAGGCAGATAATCTTCCTAAAATTCATTATTTTTACACTTATAAGAATAAAAATTAAACGCAAAAATCATTCCTTTTTATGAAATTTGAAAAGAAATCTTTAAAATTTTTAGAAAAATATTTAAATACTTCATCGCCAACAGGTTACGAACACAAGGGACAAGAGGTCTGGATGGACTATATCAGACCGTATGTAGATAAAATTGAAGTAGATCATTATGGGACCTGTTACGGCATCATTAATCCCGAAGCTGAATTTAAAGTAGTGATTGAAGCCCATGCCGATGAAATCTCCTGGTACGTAAACTATATTACTGATGACGGATTGATTTATGTCATCCGAAACGGAGGATCGGATCAGACCATCGCTCCTTCAAAAGTAGTACATATCCACGGAGAAAACGGAATTGTAAAAGGAGTATTCGGATGGCCGGCTATTCATACCAGAACCAACCAGAATGAACCTACTCCAAAAATTGAAAACATTTTCATTGATTGCGGAGCCACTTCCAAAAAAGAAGTGGAGGAAATGGGAATTTATGTAGGCTGTATGATCACTTACCCGGATGAGTTCTTTGAAATGAATGACAGATACTTTGTATGCAGAGCTTTGGATAACAGAATCGGAGGCTTTATGATTGCTGAAGTGGCAAGGCTTTTAAAAGAGAATAAAAAAACAATTCCTTTTGGGCTGTATATCACAAATTCTGTTCAGGAAGAAGTAGGCCTTTATGGGGCTGACATGATCGCAGACACGATTAAACCTAATATTGCGATAGTAACCGACGTTACCCACGATACAACCACTCCTATGATCGAAAAGAAAAAAGAAGGGGATCAGAAATGCGGAGACGGACCAGTGGTATTCTTTGCACCAAGCGTTCACCATACGATCAGAGAATTGATTATTGATACCGCAAAAACAAAGAAAATACCTTTCCAGAGAGCAGCGGCAAGCCGGGCAACCGGAACGGATACAGATGCTTTCGCCCACTCCAACGGAGGGGTACCAAGTGCTTTAATTTCCTTACCTTTGCGTTATATGCATACAACGGTGGAAATGGTATCTAAGGAAGATGTGGCTAATGTGATCAAACTCATCTATGAAACCATTCTGAAGATTAAACCGGAAATGAAACTGAAGTATCATTAAAGATATTAGATAGCAGATATCAGACCCTAGACTATTACACCAGAATACTACGTCTGATATCTGATGTTTAACATCTGAAATCTAATATTAAGTAAAAAGTAAAAATGAAAACGAAGCTTATTGCTCCTTCCCTTTTATCTGCAGACTTTGGGAATCTGCAAAGAGACATTGAAATGCTGAATGCCTCTCAGGCTGACTGGTTCCATATTGATGTCATGGATGGCAGATTTGTACCTAATATTTCATTCGGTTTTCCGGTAATGAAAACGGTTCAGCAGCATGCTAAAAAATTCGTGGATGTACATTTAATGATTGTAGAGCCCGAAAAATATGTTGATGAATTTATCAACCACGGTGCTGATCTTGTTTCTGTACATTATGAAGCGTGTACCCACCTTCATAGAACAATTCATCATATCCAAAGCAAAGGTGCGAAAGCTGGGGTTGTTTTAAACCCTTCCACTCCTGTTTTAATGCTTGAAGATATTATTGCGGATGTAGATCTTGTTTTATTAATGAGTGTAAACCCTGGATTTGGAGGGCAAAAATTCATTGAAAACACATATAAAAAGATTGCAGAAACAAAAGATCTTATTTTAAGCAATAACTCTACTGCACTCATTGAAATAGACGGTGGTGTTAACCTTGATAATGCCTCTAAGCTTTTTGAAGCAGGAGCTGATGTATTGGTGGCCGGAAATGCGGTATTCTCTGCAGAAAGCCCGGAAAGAACCATCGAACTTCTTAAAATTTAAATTGTATTTTTAAACATACAGAAAAAGGCAGTTCGTAGGGACTGCCTTTCCTCATTTTGGAACTTTGAGTAGATGTGGTTATTAGCTATTTTGAGTTTTTATCTTTATTTCTTCCTGATAACAACACAAATTTCTCAATAAAGATCCACACATCCATCAGTAGAAATACTGAATTTAAAAGTAAGCACTTCTACGTAATCACTATTATTTCTTTATATTTCCTTGTTCCAAATGCAGGCGCAGACTACCAAAGCAATACTGATAACCGAGAAAACCGTTCTTATGTTATTTAAGAGATTCCACCTCTTCTCAAACCCTTCGCGCATTTGTTGAATCGCATCGGTGGTAGCTCCAGAAATATCAAATTTATCAAGTATATCATTCATCGGAACATTTCCTGCTACCGTAACCCCGAAAACACCAATTAGATAAGCTAATGTTGCCAGCAAAAGAAAAATAAAAGCAGGCTGTCCACGAAATACAAATGCAGCTACCGGAAGAAGAACTGCAGTTCCCATAAAACTCATAAAAAATACAGGATTAAGAATTTCCCGGTTGATGCTCTGCATTGCTTTCAGATATTCTCCATCAGATAACTTTCCCAATCCCAATACTACAGAACAGGAATAAGCATAAAAGAGCCCGGCAATCAAAGCCGTAAGTACAGCAGTAAAAATTAATAGTAGGGTTGCCATTTTCATATATTTTGATTTGTGGTTAGTAGTCGGTATATTTTAATAGGGATTCCATTTTTTAATAATGTTCTGGGCAGTCAGAATCATTTCAGGATCCCAATTTTCTGTTTTAAAATAATGAAAATTCTGATTTTTAATCAACGTTGGGTCAGTATGATCAAATAACAGTTTTGTAAGCCGGATCTGTTCCTCATATAAAATGGAATCTTCCACAGGTTCTGGAAGGAGCATTTCTCTTTTCACCCACTTTTCTTTTTTCCTCTTCATCCCATCTGAATCATTAAGAATGCTTTTAACCCTCACAAAATCATTAAAAAAACGCTGCTTCTCCTCTTCTGTATGAATGGTATGCCCCAACCTTTCAATGATCACATACTCAAGGTTACGGCATTGTGACAACACTGAGGGAAGTACACTAAAGATCTCTTCCGGGATTACATCATCATGCGTATCTCTACGGATCATTTTTTTACCATAAACACTATCCTGCCAGCTTCCTCCCGAAAGATGAATCTCTTTAACTTTCTCCAAAGGATACAAACTAACAATTTCCTGTATGCTCACATCAAAATTACAAGACTGACAATATATATTATGAAGATCAAGGATTAAAAAACCATCGATATCATCCACCAGCTTATCCAAAAAAACACCTTGTTCTCTGACGTCATCAACGGAAAAGGAAAATGCCAGATTTTCTACTCCAATAGGAATAGATACAGCATCCTGTAGTCTGTAAAGCCTGTCTTTTCCAATCTCAAGAGTTTTCGGATGCAACGAAAGGGGCAATGGTACACCCTGATGATAGTTTTCGGTATTCATAAAACCGAAATGTTCTGTAATATGATTATAATTTCTCTTTTGAACTTCGTGCTTCAGCTTTTGAAGCCACATTTCCTGTCGCTCCGTCCATCTTGCATCGAATAAGGAATAATAAACGCCATGCCCAAGCAAACGCCCATTTCCTGCATAAAAATTCAAAAGATCTTTAAGCCATGCCGGCTCTTCCGCTGCAAAGAAGGTATCAAATGACCACTCTACTACATCCACAGCGTTGTCCTGTAATAAAGGCAAAATAGCAGAAACAAAATCCGCCTCTGCCATCATGGATAATCCTAATAGTGGTCTTCCCATATCTTATCCCATTCCACAGGCAGGACAACCATGAGGTAAACGTACCACTGTATCTTTCTTCGCAATAACTTTAGGAGTTCCCGGTTTTGGTTTTTCCGGCGTTTCTTTAATTACCGCTTTTTTAACTTTCTTTACGGGCTTCTTAGTGTTCGTAGCAGGCTTGGTAGTTTGTGCAGACACTCCTACTGCTAATAAACTGGCCATTAATAGGGTTGGAATTTTCATTTTTTTCTTTTTAAGGAAGTTTACAATAAGTGTTCCATTTATTTTGCTTTAAAAATACAATAATTTATCATTGAATATTTTAGTTTTTTCACGTAGTATTTCTCTTATTAAACGAATATTTGAAACGGATATTTGAAAAATAGGTATTCTTTATTTATATTTATCATTAAAATTAAAAAATGAGAAACAGGCTTATAAAAGCTGTTTTCCTTGGATTGGCAATATCGGCACACAGCATCAATGCACAAGTACAGTCCGTTGACAACAATAAGAAAATGGAATGGTTCAGGAACGCTAAACTGGGAATTTTCATTCACTGGGGAATTTATTCGGTTAACGGAATTTCTGAATCATGGTCCTTCTTCAATAATTATATCAATTATGAGAATTATATGAAGCAACTGAATGGGTTTTCAGCTTCAAAATACCAGCCGGAAGAATGGGTTGGACTTATCAAAGAATCAGGAGCAAAATATGCGGTTATCACCACAAAACATCATGATGGCGTAGCACTTTGGAACTCTAATGCTGAAAAAGCGATCACTATTCCGGGTAATGCTTCTGCCCAAAAAGATGTTTTAAGCCCTTTTGTTACCAGCCTTAAAAATTCAGGATTAAAAACAGGCCTTTATTTTTCGCTTCCGGACTGGAGCCATCCGTACTATGACATCAATACCCGGACTAAAAAGCGGTATGATTTAAAAAATGACCCCAAGCGCTGGCAGCAATTCACCAATTACTACCAGACCCAGCTTACTGAGCTTTCCTCAAAGTACAAACCTGATCTTTTATGGTTTGACGGAGACTGGGAACATACCTCTGAAGAATGGAAAGCTACGCAGACACTTGGAATTCTGAAGCAATACAATCCGGATATCATTATCAACTCAAGGCTTAATCATCATGGTGATTACGACACTCCGGAACAGGGAATTCCCGTTATTGCTCCGCAAAACCCTTATTGGGAGCTCTGCTATACGATGAACGATTCGTGGGGATATCAACCCTATGATCAAAACTATAAAACCCCTAATATGATTGTCCGTACCCTGGCAGACGTTATCAGCATGGGAGGTAACCTATTGCTTGATATAGGACCTAAAGCTGATGGAACAATTCCCGAAAAACAGGTGGAAATCTTAAAAAATCTTGGAAGATGGGTCTCTAAAAATAAAAAGGCTGTTTATGAAACACAACGGGGAATTCCTTTTGAAAATTATAAAGGAAAGTCTTCCCTGTCTGATTCTAAAAAGTCTGTATTCCTCTATCTGGAAGAGGCTAAAAACATAACCAAGATATATGGCTTGGCCACAAAGCCAACCTCCGCAAAAATCATAGGAGACAGCAAGGCTGTAGTAGACCTGAGCTATAATGACAAAAATACAGTAAGCCTTCACTTTTCAAATGTGAAATTCGATAAAGATGTTAGTGTTGTAGAGCTATCTTTCGATACCCCTCCTGTGTTTCTCAAGGATTTTAAGAAAGAAAAGCAACCCCTTTCCAAGCTTATGGATCAAAAAAACACCCGATCGGCCATTTATGATATTGCTGACGCCCTTCATGATGGGGATGATCTGTTCACCAATTCCGGATTAACCGGTGACGGGCTTGATATGCATCTTGGTAAAAGCGCTCATACAAATCCTGAAACACTTCAATGGATCAGTAAGCATGCTGAAGCTCTTCTTGACACTGAAAAAGGGTTGCCAGAAGGTCATTATCCGGGTATGAGCAGCCTGTCTAAGGACAAACAGACAGTTTATCTTTTTGTGGAAGGTGAACCTACCGGTCCTATTGCTTTAAAAGGAATAAAAAACAACATTGCCAGAATCAGAATTGTTGGAGAAGGTACTTTACTTGATCACAGCATTTACAATAAGCTATATTGGAGTGACAGACCAGGTATTATATACGTAGATATTCCGAAGCAAAGACTCGATAAAAATATGACCGTCATTGCCGTTTTGCTTGACAAGCCCATCGAGCTCTACAGAGAAAAGATTGGAGCCATTGAAAATAATCTTTAATCTTAATTTCAGAATAGGTGTAAAAAACAAAATCCGGAGAAATTCTCCGGATTTTTTATTTTGTAAGGTAGTTTCCTAGAAAATCTCTCTTCCTGAAAAATGGAATTGAGCTTCAATAAGAGCGTTCTCGTCAGAATCTGATCCGTGAACAGCGTTTTCACCAATGCTTCTTGCAAACATTTTTCTGATTGTACCTTCTGCAGCTTCTGCTGGGTTTGTAGCACCAATCAATGTTCTGAAGTCTTCAACTGCGTTGTCTTTTTCTAAAACAGCAGCTACGATAGGACCTGAACTCATGAATTCTACCAATTCTCCATAAAATGGTCTTTCAGCATGTACTTCGTAGAATTTTTTAGCATCAGCTACTGTAAGCTGAGTTAATTTTAAAGCTTTGATTTTAAAACCTCCTTCTGCAATCTTACCTAATATAGCACCGATATGTCCGTCAGCAACTGCATCAGGCTTAATCATAGTGAATGTAATGTTAGACATAAATGTATATTTTTTTAATGCCGCAAAATTACAAAAAATATCTTTGATTTTTATTTTAATTTTTTTTTAACATAAAAATAACTTTTATTAAGAAATCGTGAACTAAACTTTGGCACAGTAATTGTTTATTCTATTGCGATTCTCATGTTTAATTTGAGTTTTCATGGTTATTAGTTTTTACCCAGCTTCGGCTGGGTTTTTTATTTGCAAAAAAACAACACTTTTATTGCTGATTTCGTAAAATTAAAAACCATATAAAATCATATTTATACGTTATTGCTTCTATTTCAATCAATGAAATAATGGTTTTTTTTTGAATTTTTTTTGAGTGACTTATTGGGACGACCCATATCGATCAAAAATATGACATTACGCCCTATATTTTGAATGTCAAAAAGTGGAGTTATTGTAAAAATATTTTTTTTAAGGGCAGAAAAAATCAGTCGGAATATTTTCCTGGGGAAAATTTTAATTAAAAATAAGACCCCGAAATGTATAGGCCATTTTTTTAATATGATTCCCTAGCCTGTTTTCGATGTTTAACATAAGTTATTTCCGGGTCAATTTATACTGATCCGATATTTTAATGGAAAGGGGAAACAAGTGATTATTTTTGAGAAGCTTCTTCTGCTTCATCCATAAGCTTAATGTAGGTAGCATAACGGGAATGTTGAATCTCTCCGGTCTCCAGAGCATCTAAAACCGCACATTTTGGCTCATTAATATGAAGACAGTTATGGAATTTACATTCTTCTCTTTTCTTGAAAATTTCAGGAAAATAATGCTGAACTTCTTCCTTTTCGATATCAATCATGGCAAACTCACGTACCCCAGGTGTATCGATCACATTACCTCCAAAATCCCAAAAGTGCATCTGGGCAAAGGTTGTTGTATGTTTTCCTTTTAGGTGGGTATCTGAAATTTCAGAAGTTTTTAAATTAAGTCCAGGCTGTAGCGCATTTACCAGAGTAGATTTTCCACATCCTGAATGACCGAAGAATACTGAAGTTTTATCATGAAGGAGTTCCTGAAGCTGATCCAGGTTCAAACGGGAGTAAGAAGAAATTTCTAATGTCCCATACCCTATCTCCTGATAAAGGAATTCAATATCTTTCACAATTTCAATTTCCTCTTCATGCAGGACATCAATTTTATTGAATAAGAGTAAAGGAGTGATATTGTAAGCTTCGCAACATGCTAAAAAACGATCCAGGAAGCCAAGTGATGTTTCTGGATGTTTCAAGGTAAAAATAAAACATGCCGTATCAATATTGGAAGCAATGATATGCGCTTCTTTTGAAAGGTTTACTGATTTTCTGATCAGGTAATTTCTGCGGGGTTCTATCTTAGTAATCCACGCTATATCATCCTGCTCTAATTGAAATTCAACAAAATCTCCTACTGCAAGCGGATTGGTAAGCCTGGTTTTTATTAATTTGAACTTTCCCCGGATTCTGGCCTCGAAAATTTTATTTGTTTCCAGTTCCAAAACCTGGTACCAACTTCCTGTAGATTTAATGATTTTTCCTTTCATAGATAATACTAGGTGCAAATATAAGAAATTAAGAGATAGAAAGTAGGGCTTAGGGTTTAGGAAATAGGTTAAAACCAATGTTTCAGTCGCTACTCCCTAAGCTCTAAGCCCTTTATTTAGTATTGTCAGAACTCAATTCATAGAGTTTCTGAGCTTTTAAGTTCAAATCCTCCTGTCTTAAGTCCTTTCATTTTATGCTCTATCAATCATGATATTATTCTGCACCTCAATAGATTCTTCATGGATTGCCTTGAATACCTTTTCGATAAACTCGTTAGACATTCCTGTTTCTTTAGCTTTTTGATTAGCATATTCAGTAATTACTTTCCAACGCTCAGGCTGGAAGATCGCAATATCATTTTCCTTTTTAAGTTTTCCAATTTTTTCTGAGATCTTCATTCTTTGAGAAAGAAGTTCTATTAACTGGAAGTCAAGATCAGAAATTAGGGTTCTGTGTCTTCCCATTTCACCTTCAAATCCTGCCAGGTTTGAGCTTCTTACTTTTAAGTTTCCGATAAGTTCTGCCAGTACTTCAGGGGTAATCTGCTGAGCTGCATCACTCCATGCTTCATCAGGATTACAGTGGCTCTCAATGATAGCTCCCTGGTATCCTACGTTAAGCGCTTCCTGCGTGATATCAGCCAATCCTGTTCTGTTTCCACAGATATGAGAAGGGTCAATCAGCATTGGAATGTCCGGGAACTGACTTTTGAAATCCAAAGCAATCTGCCAATTTGGGTTATTCCTGTATTTTGTTTTCTGGTAAGTGGAAAATCCTCTGTGAATTACTCCAAGATTTTTAATATCCTGACCTAAAAGTCTTTCTAGTGCCCCAATCCATAAAGCTAAATCAGGATTCACTGGATTTTTAACGAATACAGGCTTGTCTGTACCTCTTAAAGCCATAGCAATTTCCTGCACCGTAAAAGGGTTTACCGTAGAACGCGCCCCAATCCAAAGAACATCTACGTCTGCTTCCAAAGCGGCAAACACATGATGTGCATTCGCAACTTCCGTAGCGGTTTTAAAACCGTATTCTTCTTTTACTTTTTTTAACCAGTTTAAACCAATTACTCCTACTCCTTCAAAACCATTAGGTTTGGTACGAGGTTTCCAGATTCCTGCACGGAAAACAGATACCTGAGCATTTGATTCTTTAATTCTTTTAGCCGTTTCAAGCATTTGAGCTTCACTTTCTGCACTACACGGTCCTGCGATCATTAGAGGTTGCGTAAGCCCGCTAATCCACTCGCTTTTTAAATCTTTTAGGTTCATATTCTAAATTTATTGTTGTTATTTATTCTAAAGTTCACAGCACGGCCCTTTCATTATAAAATTACTTTATAATTCTTTTCAAAAAATGCCGTTCAAAATTTTTTAAAGGAATCAGGAGAATAAAAGGGCTTCACTCCTCCTGTATTTTTTGGAAAGAAATTCAGTTAGTAGTACCAGTAAAATCGGTAATAGGTTCTGAAATTTCTATAATAAGAAGCAGAAAAGCTAAAATAACCGCTAAAATAATTAGCGGGTGTAAAATAAGACAGATATGTTGTAAATAAATTTTCCATTTTTGTTCTGGAAATGTCTTGTTTTAGCGTTTCTTGTTACTATTTGCTTTTGTCAAAAAATGATTTTTCACAAAATGATTTTACAAATATATAAAAATTATGTCAAATCAAACTTCATTAAATCATCAAGATCTTTTAAAAGTGGATTTTTTTCTATAAATTTTTCAAATATTTTTCTTTTCGTGACTACCTCAATCTTCAGATTTTCAACGTCCCGCTGGTATTCTACGACGATGGCATGATTGTGAACTTTGCTTCTGAAATGGTTGAAAAATTCTCCGCTTATTTTATCAAATTCTACTTTAGCAGAATCTGAAGGGTATAAAACTTTGATTTTATTCTCTTCTTCCTTTACCAGTTTAAAGGTTTTTACCGCATTAAAGATAAAACCGTCTTTTCTTTGCAGCTGCTTGAGCATAAGAATCCATTCTGCCTGCAGATCTGTCTCCGTAAAATGGTTTTGCGGGAGTTTTTCAGTTTTCACCATTACGGTTTCTTCTACCACTTCTTTCTCCTCTTTATTCAGAAAAGAATTGATACTGAAGCCCGAAGAACCTCCTGGTCTCGATAAAGGTTTATTGGTTTTCTGAATAACAGTTTCCTGAACTGTATCAGCTTGTGGGGTTGTGGGTTGTGCAGGTAATTCTTTTTTCTCCGGAGCCTTTGCAGGTAATTTCACTTCCTGCCTCTCACTGAGAAATGGCGCCAGTATTAAGAACTTTTTTTTTTAGTATCACCTAAATTAGCTGTCAGAGAAGCCAGCTGCATTAATGCAATTTCAACCGTAAGTCTTGGGTTTTTAGAATTTTTATAATTGATATCTGCGTGATTACAAATCTCAACAGCATCAATCAATTGCTGGGCATTCCATTTCTGACTCTGTTCTACAAACTTGACCTTCGTCTTCTCTCCCACTTCAATAAGTTCTAAAGTGGCCGTATTCTGGGCCATCATAAGATCTCTGAAATGATTTCCTAAGCCCGCAATAAAAATGTGAGGATCAAATCCTTTCTTTACAATTTCATTAAATGCGAACAGGACTTCCGGAATTTTATTCTCTTTGGCCAGATCTACTATATTCAGATACTGGTCATAATCTAAGATATTGAGAACTTCAGCAGCTTTAGCCAGCGTAATATTCTTCTGGGAAAATGTGGAGAGCCTGTCAAAAATAGATAATGCATCTCTTAAAGCACCGTCAGCCTTCTGGGCAATCATATAAAGAGCATCATCCTCATACTGGATATTTTCTTTTTGAGCAATACCCCTTAGATGATTTTGAATATCTTCAATAACAATTCTCTTGAAGTCATAAATCTGACATCGCGATAAAATGGTAGGAATTATTTTGTGCTTTTCTGTAGTTGCCAAAATAAAAATAGCATGTGCCGGCGGTTCTTCAAGTGTTTTCAGGAAAGCATTGAAAGCAGCAGAAGATAACATGTGTACCTCGTCGATGATATACACTTTATACTTTCCTACTTGAGGGGCAAAACGTACCTGATCAATAAGTTCTCTGATATCATCTACAGAGTTATTGGATGCAGCATCCAATTCATAGATGTTATAAGCAAAGCCATCTTCTGAGACTGAGCCGTCTTTTTCATTGATCTTTCTCGCCAGAATTCTGGCACAAGTAGTTTTACCCACACCACGAGGTCCACAAAAAAGCAAAGCCTGAGCCAACTGGCTCTCTTCAATTGCGTGTTCTAAAGTATCCGTAATATGAGATTGCCCAACAACTGTATCAAACTCTTGGGGGCGATATTTTCTTGCAGATACTATAAAATTTTCCATTGGTCAAAAATAAGGAATATAGTTTTAATTTGAAAATTAAAAGTTTTCAAATTGTCTACAAAATTTTATTTCTGGTCAAATCGGAAAACTTTTAATCATCATTTTTTGGTTTGGTAAAAATGATCTATAATCTCAACGATCACTTTTTCAACTTCTCCTCTTCCTTCTTCGGTTCTCATATCAATACCGCAGAATTCGGTTCCGTTATAGGCAGGGAACAGGTTTAGATAATAAACACCTGCCACTACCAAAGCAAGCATTGCTCTTATACTCGTCGCATTTTCTCCGAAATAAGGGTCCGTTACATTTTCAAATAAATTGGCTCCTACTTCTTCTCTTTGCTTTAAGATGTTTTTAAGGATAGGTTTACTTTCGGAAAGTTCCCAAAGAATAATTTTTTGCAGTTCCTTATTTTTCTTCAAGCTCTCAAACTGTGTAAGGATTCCCTGAGTTAAAGCTTCTTTACCTTTTCCAATCTGTACTTCTTCTTCTATATTCGGGCTGAACTTACTCCAATAATCCTGAGATTTAATATACTCGTCGATAAGCTTATCAGTACTTCCAAAGTACTCATAGATAAGCTTTTTATCAAATCCGGCTACGGCTGCAATTTTACTTACTTTCAGACCTGAATAGCCTTTTACTCTCAAAATTTTCCCAACTGCTGCAAGCAGTTTTTGTTTTGTTTTTTCTTTGTCCCTAATGGGGCCTTGCACTACTTTTCTAGGCATAATTTATTATTTTTTTGCAATATGCAATTTTTTATTAATATCATCAAAGACATTCAATGTTTTGTCAAGATGCTCTTTTTCGTGTCTCGCTGTTACAGTCATTCTGATACGGGCATCTTTTCTGGCTACAGCGGGGTACATAATAGGGTTTGTATAAACACCTTCTTCAAGCAATATTCTTCCGATATCCCACATTTTGCTCTGATCCCCTATTTTCACCGGAATAATCGCTGAGCAGGTAATTCCTGTATCCAACCCTAGATCATTAAGCCCATTTTTGAAATAATTAATGTTATCCCAGAGCTTATCTTTCCAGAATGGTTCTTCATCAACTAGATCAATTGCTTTTAAAATTCCGAAGGAAGAAGGGGGTGCTGTTACTGAGAAAATATGCTGACGAGACTGGAACTTAAGGAATGATGCTATTTTTTTGTTCGCAATAACATATCCTCCCAAGTTACCAAATGTCTTACTTGATGTTCCTGTTATAAAATCTACTTTATCCAATAAACCATCATCTTCAAGGGCTCCCCTTCCGGTTTTTCCCATCACTCCGACACCATGGGCATCATCTACCATGAGATAGGCATTGTATTTTTTTACAAGGGCATGTATTTCTTTAGCACGTGAAGTATCTCCTTCTTGAGAGTATACTCCATCTACTATAACAAGTTTTGTACGGTACGTATTTTCAGATATCTTCAAAATATGTTCCAAAGCTTCCAAATTGTTATGGGGAAATGTTTTTTTATTTGTAAAAACACATCCTTCATGCACACTAGCATGTACCCCCATATCTAAAATAGCAAGATCTTCCTTCTGCATTAAAATCTGCAAAGTAGCACTATTAGCTGCATAACCCGTAGTGAACAGTATCACTTCTTCTTCCTTTCTTCCAAAAAAGCCGGCAATTTTTTTTTCTATAGCACTATGATAATCAAAATATCCACCGATGAGAGGTGATGCTCCTGTTCCGGTTCCATATTTTTCAATCCCTTCAATAGCAGCCTGTTTTACTTTTGGATGCTGTGTAAATCCTAAATAATCACTGGAAACGAAACTTACATATTCCTTATTTTGGTTTGCAATATCAATATTTAAGGTTGCATTCGTTCCTGAAGTGTTTTTCAGTCTGTAGTTCATATGTCCTCTAGATTTCATATGATCCAAGAATTCATAAAAATATTCGGCTCTTTGAGCAATATCATAATCCGGAATATTTTCAAAATCTTTAAAAGTTGCCGTTGTAAAATCAATACTCATCCTTAATGTTGTTTGTGTGTGTGTGTTTGTGATTTAAGAAACAAATATATGACTATTATAAGAGTCCTCACCTTCTGTATGACATTAAAATATTATTAAGATACAGCCGATTTGGTCTTATTTTCACAGAAACAAGATTTCTTCTGTTTCCATGGCTCTTAGTATATTTTGTTCTAATTAATTCAATCAATTTTTCTAACCTAAATTTACTAAAAAAAAGAAAATGATAAAGTAATATCAATAAATAAATAGCAAAAAAGATAGTTGTTAATTGCAACTATCTCATTTATACAACATTATTTTTTTGTGTACTCTTTTGAATGTTTATTAAATGGTGATTTATTATATAATTCTAATATAATTAACTCACTTTATAGAGAAGTCAGAACACGTAAACATCTATAAAAAGGGTTCTATATAAAAATAAATTATTATTTTTTATTGAATTCTCTAAAATTACCAGGTGTTTCACCAGTCTTCTTTTTAAAGAATTTAGAAAAATTGGACGGATCATAGGTAAAAATACGGGCAATCTCTGCAACAGACTTCCCAGAATTAGCCAGCATAAGCTTGGCTTCCATGATAATTTTTTCGTCATAAAAATAGCATGGATGTTTTCCGGTTTCTTTTTTTAGGGTATCTGTAAGGTGCGTGTGTGAAATGGCAAGCTTTCCTGCAATTTCATTCAGTTCCATAAACTCAGGAACATTCCCGGCAATTACATCCCGGACATGCTTATCTATAAAGTCAAAATACTGACTTGTAATTTCTTCGCTTCTTTTCATCATTTGTTATTCTTAAATTAATTCAGATTATAAATTTAAAAATAAGAATTAAAACAATATGGTGAACTTTTCGGATGTTAAGAATATATAGTTAGTAAAAACTGTCTTTAAAGGCCTGGGTAGAATTATTCACTTTCAGCTTTTCAAGGATATTCTGGCGGTGTCTGCTCACCGTATTTACGCTGATAAAAAGCAAATCTGCAATTTGTTTACTGCTATATCCTTCTCCTACAAATTTTAAAACTTCCAGTTCTCTGTGGGTCAGTATACTTTTATAATCCAATTTATCTTTAACAAAAATTTCCCCTTTCACAGTATTAACAATCATAAATTCAGGAATTAAAGACTGTTTTAAAGCAATATTATAAAGACAAAGTGCAAATCTTAACTTCCCATTATCCGGTGAATATATATAAAACATACGATGTTTTACGGCTTTGTATTCATCGTTTTTATCTTTCATCCTGATGTTTGACAAAACAGCATAGTCCGAACGAAGCTCAGATTCTATTGAATCTAATAAATTAAAAAAACGGAGCTCATGAATATATTTTTTAAGTCTGTCATCAGGATGTATCTTCTTCAGCATCTCTTCTTCCCAAATGGAATCAATTTCTACAGAATCCGTATGAAAACTTATTCCCAGTTCTAAGGCAGTTTTTGATTTATAAATATAACTTTTATCAGCCTGCATGTCGCTTAGCACCCCTATTGCACCTTCTATCTGCGAATACATTTGTGCCCTTTGCTTATAGATCTCGATGTCCAGTAAACATTTCTTTGAGGTCTTGTCCAGCAGCTTATCACTTAATTGTTCCCGGATCTCCATATGGTTATTTTTCAGTATTGATATGAGACTTCTTTAATTATACTTTTGCTAAAATAATAATTTACCCTTAGAACTTATTAAAAAAGAGAATGAAGAGATTGATATTAGGTTTCTGCGCACTATTTCTGACCCAAAAGATTTCGGCTCAGACCTTAGAAAAAATGACCTGGTTTAATGAACCCGAAAAATGGGAGATCAAAAACAACAGTATATCTATGTTTGTCACACCCCAAAGTGATTACTGGAGGGTCTCACATTACGGATTTACAGTAGATGACGCTCCTTTTTACTATAGTCTCTATGGCGGTGAATTTGAAGCCAAAGTAAAAATAACGGGTAATTACAAAGCTAGATTTGATCAGATGGGTCTTATGTTGCGGACAGATAAAGAGCATTACATCAAAGCCGGTGTAGAATTTGTAGACGGAAAATATAATCTGAGTACCGTTGTCACTCACGGTAAAAGTGACTGGAGTGTCATTACATTAGACAAAATTCCTTCAGCCATCTGGATAAAAGCTGTAAGAAGACTGGATGCTGTTGAGATATTTTACTCCTTTGATGACAAAAATTACAGCATGATGAGAAATGCCCCACTTCAGGATAACACACCTGTCATGGTAGGTTTGATGGCAGCCTGCCCCGATGGTGAAGGGTTTACAGCAACATTTGAAAATTTCAGGGTTAAGCATCTGCCGGATGAACGTAGACTGAAATGGCTTGAAAACAATAAATAACCGATTGAATTACACTTCAATATACAGTCAATTTTTGCCTCCCGCTTTTTTGGGGGGCTTTTTTTATTTAGAATTTCCCGGATGTTATATTCAAGATTAAAAAGCTTATACGGCTTTCCTATCATAAAAAAAGGACAAACAGAAAACTGTTTATCCTTTTTAGTTTTATGGATCAGAGAATTTTATCCTCCGAATTTTTCTGCGTAATCAGCTTGAGAAGCCTTGATTACTTTTCTTGCGTGTTCAGCACCATATACCTCCTGGATTCTGCATTTCGCAGGCTCATCCGGTAAGTTTTTATAGGTTAGGAAATAGTGCATCAATCTTTTAACTTCAGCTTCCGGTAATTCAGAAATATCTCTGAAATGTCCGAATGCGTGGTCGTTAATCATTACGGCAACAATTTTATCATCTGCTTCTCCTCCATCGATCATTTTGAAACCTCCAATTGGAATAGCTTCCATCAATAAACCTCCTGCATGGATATTATGAGAACTTAATACACAAATATCAAGTGGATCATGATCTCCCATTGTTACATCATCAGCTCCCGCTTCAATAGCAAGCTTCATTACCTCATTATGACAGTATGTTCTTGGTACAAAACCATACAAAGCCGGGATAATATTGGAAAACTTCTGTGGTCTGTCTACTTTTAAGTATCCTGTTTCTTTATCTACTTCATATTTAATTGTATCTGAAGGAACAATTTCCACAAATACATTAACAACATTCGGTGCATCCTCTCCTGCAGAAATTCCGTGCCATGGATGTGCTTTAAAATTTGGAATCATTATTTTATCTCTTATTTTTTAAGTTATTATTAAAATTTCTTTTCTCAAGTCTTCTATTGTCGCTGCAATATAGTCATTGTCCTCCATATAGTTCATGATAAAAATAGTCTTGAACTCATTCAGATCAGCATTTCCATTCAGTCCTTCGTAAGTTGTATGAAGCAGCTCTATTACGGCATTTTTAGAATCTACGATATTCTTCCATGAATTTTTCGAAAGATACAGCTGCTGTGAAGAATTGTATTCAAACTCTTCATTAATCGTTTTCTCTGTAAGGAAAAGGAATTCGTGAACAGCCAGCTCTTTATCAAATTTCTGAATAAGATTGGAAGGTTTCAGCCTTTCAAGAAATAAAGTCATCCTTTCATAAGAATGTGCTTTATTTTCTGTATTCGACTTCACCGCAAGCAGCTTGATTTCCTGATTTTTAAGGGTAATATACGAATGTACAAACTGTCTGAGCAATACCAGGAAAGGAATCGCAATGATCAATGCAAATGCATACGGTAGATATTCTGAAAAATTAGCCATAATTTTAGGTGGCAAAATTACTAATATTTTCTGAAACTATAACTCAAAT
>NZ_JAESIT010000022.1:0-75942 GCF_016756935.1 Chryseobacterium sp. KMC2 | reverse complement strand
AAGCGCCTTGTACAAGAGCCTGTGTATTGATCTTGGTAACATTATTTTTAGTTTTTATACTCTGAAGCTGTCTTCCGCTCATATCATACAGCATAATATCTGCTTCTTTGAAATTAAAGCCGATTTCTACATAAGCATAATCAGATACCGGGTTCGGATAGATCTTGATATCATGTTTTTCTATTAACTGATCCACCTGTTTGTCTCCCAGCTTTACAATCTTCCAGTTTTCTTTTCCTAATTCCTCAGCACTGGTTCCTGCCAGAATAATAGATCCATCTCTGTTAAGTCTCAAATCCGAAAGTCTCTCCTCTCTTTTTCTCGAGTCTCCACTCACATGTTTTCTCCACTGTTCATTACCGTTGCCATCCAGATACAACATCCAAAAGGTCTCGTCGTCCTTCTCTATTCTTCCTTCCGCCTGGGTATACCCTCCCAGCAATATTCCTTTGGTAGCATCCTGGTTCTTGGATCTTGACTCTTGGCTCTGTATCACATTCATCCCCATCAAAATATCCCTGTTCTTGAAATTGTAAGATTTCTGCCATTGTTCATCCCCTCTTTCATTCAGTGAGATCAGCCAAAGGTCTGTGCCTTCTTCAATTCCTACTGATTTGTTTCCGGATCTCTCGGATCTGGATTCTCCTCCGATGATAAAACCGTTTGAAGTTAAAGCCAGGGTTCTGATATGATCATCGCCTTTCCCGCCAAAGTTCTTTTCCCACTCTACTTTTCCGTTTTTATCCAGCTTTACGATCCAGTAGTCACCTTCGCCAAAATTGCTGCTGGCTTTTGGCATTTGGCTAATGGCTATTGAGGAAGCGGGTCTTTCAGTCGAAGGTTTAGTCTCAGGATTTCCAACCCCGGAACCCAGAACCTCGGAACTCCTTGAATAGATTCCTAACAATGCTCCGCCGTCTTTCGTGGGTATCATTTTTTCCACTTCGTCCAAGCCTCTACCTCCCAGAATAAGCTGAGAAAGCTCTTTTCCGTCTTTATCCAGTCTGGTGATCCAGACATCTTTTGATCCGTAACCTTTGGATGAGTTTTGAATATTTCCGGCCACAAAAAAACCTAAATCTGTAGTTTGAATGACTGCTTTGGCTTCTTCATCTGAGGATGTTCCCAAAGTTTTCTGCCACAGTTCATCCCCAAATTCATTCAGCCTGATCAGCCAGATATCCGATCCCCCTTTGGAGTCATCTTTTTTATCCAGTCCTTTTCCGGAATAAGAGGTTCCTGAAACCAGAAATCCTCCATCCTGAGTGGTCACAGTTCCTGATAAATAGTCGTGGTTTTGTCCGGCAAAATATTTCTCCCAAACCTGCTCGCCCTGCTGGTTGAGTTTGATCAAATGAAAATCGTAACCGTTGTTTTGTTTCTGGCTATTGGCAGCTAGTGACTGGCTTTTAGCCTGAATGCTGCTTCCTGTGATAAGATATTGCTGATCAATGGTTGTAATCACCTGATTGAGAAAATCCTGAGTGGAAGATTTGATGTCTTTCTGCCAGATGACTTCCTGGGCAGAAAGGCTCAGGATGGTGCATAAGGTAAATGCACCCATGTAGAGTTTTTTCATGGATTGTGTAATTATCATTATTTTAATTCGATTGCAAAAATATTCATTTTATGCCACTGCGAAAAGATTTATTTTATTGTATTGATTATGGATTTTATTACAACTTGATATTTTTATTTTTCACTATTAATTTCTGTAGCAAACAAAGGTATTTCAGTAAAGCGACAAAGTCTGTCGCATTATAATAATTCATAAGATCAATTCTTTTAATTCTATAAAAAAGCGTCTGTAATTCACACCTCTTCCCATCCAAACCTTTGGATATTGGGCATGTTTTGCCATACCTTTGCTGCCGCGTTTTAAAACACTGGTAATAATGGGTGTCCTGAAAAAATTAGAGATCAAAAAGAAGAGTCAAAAGGCCGAAGATAAAAATCTGTCTTTCCGGGTTTTTGATTTAACCATAGAAAATCTGAAAGAATATACCCAACCTCATAAGAAAGACCATTTCTGTATTATTGTGATGGAAAGCGGAGCCCTTCAGATTCATATTGAAGAAAAAGTACACCCGTTAAAGGCCGGAAAAATTTCTGTTATATTTCCTGAACAGGCTAACTTCGTTTCTGCTGTAAGCGATAACGTTACAGGAAAAATAATTTTATTTGAAGAAATATTATTCTGCTCAGACATTCTTAAAAACGAATTAAGTACCTATAATGTCAATCTTTCTACCCAATTGAACTGTACTATTCTTTCTCCTGAAGATTTTGAACAAAGTCTGCATACTATTTCAATCATTCAGAAAATTTATCAACATCCAAGTCTTATCAAAAAAGAACAGGCAAGATTTCATATTAAAATTTTCCTGTTGGGACTCATTGAATCCGTGCATGGGCTTCACCCTATTCTTCATAAAGACACGGCAGACAAACCCATATATGTCCGATTTAAAAAGCTACTGAATGAGCATTACAAACAACACCGAACAGTTCAGTATTATGCTGAAGAATTAGCTGTCAGTACAAAAAAATTAAATTCCATCACCAAAAAACACTGCAGCGAAACGGCGATTCAGGCGATTCACAACCGGATTTTAATAGAAATCAAGCGTCAGTTGATGTTTTCCGATCTTTCGCATAAGGAAATAGCTTTTGATCTTGGTTTTAATTCCCCCTCGGCCCTCAACAAATTTGTAAAAGCTAAACTTAAAGAAACACCTACCGAACTTCAGCAGGAGCTGGCGCAAATGTATAACGCATAGTCCTGTTTGTATAACATTACCTGTTTCGTCTTATCTAATTTTGTTTCATCAAAAATTAACTAAGAAAAATGAGTAAATTATTTATCGCAGGAGAAGTTTTTCATGGAGCAGGAAGCCTTGAAGAATTAAAGAATATTACCGGTAAAAAAGCAGTTATTGTAACAGGAGGAAGCTCAATGAGAAAGAGCGGAGCCCTGGATAAAGCAGTTGCTTACCTTACCGAAGCGGGCATCGAAACTCAGGTTTTCGAGGGGGTGGAAGAAGATCCATCTTCCGGAACATGTATGAAAGGTGCTGAAGTCATGAAAACTTTTGAACCGGATTGGGTAATCGGGCTGGGAGGCTGTTCTGCCATTGATGCCGCCAAAATCATGTGGGTATTTTATGAGTATCCTGATGCAGATTTCGAAGCCATGATCAAACCTTTTACGGTACCGGTTTTAAGAAAGAAAGCTAAATTTATTGCTATTCCTTCCACCAGCGGAACAGGAACTGAAACTACCGGTTTAGCGGTCATCACAGACCGTGAAAAAGGAGTGAAATATCCTATTGTTTCTTATGAACTGACTCCGGATATTGCCATTGTGGATGGTGAAATCTGTGCGTCTATGCCGGCTCATATCACCTCCAATACAGGACTGGATGCTTTGACACACTGTGTAGAGGCTTATGTTTCAAATATTGAGAACAATTATGCTGATGTCCTTTCAAAGGGAGGGTTGGAAATTGTTTTTAACAATCTTAAAGAAGCCGTAAACCATCCTGACAACATTAAGGCCCGTCAAAATATGCATGATGCCTCTTTCATGGCCGGTCTGGCATTCAATAATGCATGGTTGGGAATCGTTCACTCTTTATCCCACCAGGTAGGAGCTTTATATGGAATTCCTCATGGTGCTTCCAATGCCATCTTCCTTCCGAATGTGATCCGTTATAATGCTCTGGCAACAGGCCGTTATCCTGATCTGGCCAAAGTAATCGGTAAGGAAACAGCTGAAGACCTTGCTCAGGCTATCGAGACATTACGTTCTGAGGTGAATAATAATGCTTCTCTTAAAGCATTTGGAATTTCAAAAGAGGATTGGGACAAAAACCTTGATTATATCACAGCCAATGCTTTGGCAGATCCTTGTACAGGATTCAATCCACGTGTTCCTTCATTAGATGAATTAAAAGCAATATACAATGCTTGTTATGAAGGTGTTGTTTATGCCGAAGAGGCAGTAGCTGCCTTCTAAAACTTAATAAAACGAGGAATGACAGGCTGATCATCCTTCCTTAAAATAAAAACAGGAAATCGAATCGATTTCCTGTTTTATTTTTTTATTGATAAATTACGACATTATCCTTTTTAAGCTGATAACCGCTTTTTTTGAAAGGAACCAATACATAACCATCTTTTTTCCAAGCTTTTGCTTTTCCCGGTCTGGTAAGAATTAAGCTTCCTCCTTCAACATCTTTAACGAAAACCTCTGCTTTCTTCTTGTCTTTGCTGAAAATCACTGCAGCAATATACCCTCCGCCCGAAGCAACCTCTTTTAATTTGATTTTTTCTTCAAAAGTTCTTATACAGTCTTTTTTGATCTGAGAATAGGTATATCCTGCAGAACCGATACATCCGTGAGCATCTTTATCGCCTCCTAATACAGGTGTTTTTTGTGCGAATACTAAAGAACCAAGGAACATTGTGCTAAGTAAAATTGTTTTTTTCATGTTTTGTTGTTGTATTATTATGATACCTATCGTGGGTATTATTAAAAATCATGCCAAACCGCCAACAAAACACTTTAGTGTGAAAAATTTTTCCTGTTCTTTACGCAGTCCAAATGATTTTTTGAATGCTTCACCTCATCAGAATGGGTTCCGATCATTACATTGAATTCTCCTGATTCCCAGTCATATTTCAGATCTCCGTTTCATGAGGTCTGATCATTCTTCATTAAAATAAAAACAGGAAATCGAATCGATTTCCTGTTTTTATTATTTATTGATAAATTACGACATTATCCTTTTTAAGCTGATAACCGCTTTTTTTGAAAGGAACCAGTACATAACCATCTTTTTTCCAAGCTTTTGCTTTTCCCGGTCTGGTAAGAATTAAGCTTCCTCCTTCAACATCTTTAACAAACACCTCTGCTTTTTTCTTGTCTTTGCTGAAAATCACTGCAGCAATATACCCTCCGTCTGAAGCAACCTCTTTTAATTTGATTTTTTCTTCAAAAGTTCTTACACAGTCCTTTTTGATCTGAGAATAGGTATATCCTGCAGAACCGATACATCCGTGAGCATCTCTATCCCCTCCTTTTATCGTCATTTCTTGTGCGAATACTAAAGAACCAAGGAACATTGTGCTAAGTAAAATTGTTTTTTTCATGTTTTGTTGTTGTATTATTTTAATAATTATCGTGGGTATTATTAAAAATCATGCCAAAACATAAGCAAACACGTTGCTGTGAAAAACCTTTTTTCTGCTCCTTACTTAGTCCAAGTGATTTTTGAATGCTTCACCTCATCAGAATTGGTTCCGATCATCACATCAAATTCTCCTGATTCCCAGTCGTATTTCAGATCTCCGTTATAGAATTTCAGATTCTCCGGACTGATCTCAAATGTTACTTTTTTGGATTCTCCTTTTTTCAGAAATATTTTCTGGAAACCTTTCAGTTCTTTTACCGGTCTTGTAATACTTCCCACCAGGTCTCTGATATAAAGCTGAACTACCTCTGCTCCATCATAGTTTCCGGTGTTGGATACATTCACTGACGCCTGAATAGTTTGGTTACCTTTTGGATTAGCGTTAGAAACAGTCATATCCGAATAACTGAATTTTGTATAACTCAATCCATATCCGAAAGAATATAATGGGGTATTACACTCATCCATATAGTTGGAACGGAATCTTTGGTATTCACATTTATCAACAGACTTCTGATCTAAAGGACGGCCCGTATTTTTAGCATTGTAATAAATAGGCACCTGACCAAGACTTCTTGGGAAAGTCATCGGAAGTTTTCCTGAAGGGTTTACTTTTCCGAATAAAACATCAGCAAGTGCATTTCCTGCTTCCGAACCCGGGAACCATGCATTGACAATAGCATCAGGTGTATCTTTTACATTCGTTAAAGCTAATGGACGGCCTGTGAAAAGTACCATTGCAATAGGCTTTCCGGTCTTTTTCAACTCGTTCAACAGATCAACCTGAGACTGAGGGATTGTAATTTCACTTCTTGAAGAAGATTCCCCACTCATTTCTGCGGATTCTCCGATTGCCAGGACAATAACATCTGCTTTATTGGCAATATCTACAGCTTCTTTTAATAATTCTTCCTTGGAACGGTTATCTCTGTCGGTTTTCTTCCCGTGAGCAGCGTAGATTTCTTCTAATTTAGCATCATAATCAATATTAGCTCCTTTAGCAGAAAGGAATTTAACCTCTTTGCCATAGTTAGCCTGAAGCCCCTGCATCAAATTAACAGACAGATTATGTTTTGTAGCCACACTCCAGGTTCCTGCCATATTCATCGAGTTATTAACCAATGGTCCGATTACAGCAACTGTACCTGATTTTTTCAACGGTAAGACCTGGTTTTCATTTTTCAGTAAAACCATTGACTGAGCAGCAGCAGCTCTTGCCACATTACGGTTTTCCATATTGTAAACCTCTTTTGCCGCCAGTTTTGCGTCTCCATGTTTGTATGGATTATCAAATAAGCCTAAATCATATTTCGCTTCAAGAATTCTTTTGGCAGCCATATCAATTTCAGCCTGTGTTACTTTTCCTTCCGATAAAGATTTTTTTAAGGTTGTTAAAAAACCTTCTCCTACCATATCCATATCGATCCCGGCTTTTAAAGCCAAAGCTGAAACCTGCTGGATATCTCCCATTCCGTGATCAACCATTTCATTGATACCGGTATAATCGGTTACTACGAAACCTTTGAATTTCCATTGGTTTCTCAGTACTTCGGTCTGAAGCCATCTGTTTCCTGTCGCAGGAACTCCGTCCACCTCATTGAAAGAGGCCATTACAGAGGCAACACCGGCATCAACAGCTGCTTTGTAAGGAGGAAAATATTCATTGAACATTCTTACATGACTCATATCAACAGTATTGTAATCTCTACCCGATTCGCCTGCTCCATAGAGCGCAAAGTGTTTTACACAGGCAAGTATACCGGTACCATTGGCTAAATCTTTACCCTGGTATCCATACACCATGTTCTTTGAAATTTCACTTCCTAAATAGGGATCTTCACCTGAACCTTCAGATACTCTTCCCCATCTTGGTTCACGGGAAATATCAACCATGGGCGAAAAAGTCCAGTTGATTCCGTCTGACGCAGCCTCTCTTGCAGCCACTCTTGCAGACTGCTGTACTAAATTCATATCCCATGAAGCTGCAAGGCCTAATGGAATTGGGAAAGTCGTTTCATAGCCATGGATAACATCCATTCCAAAAATCATTGGAATTTTCAGACGGCTTTTTTCAACAGCTACTTTTTGAACGGCTTTGATTTTATCAGCCCCTTTTATGTTGAACAATCCACCTACCAATCCCTGCTCTACTTTTTTTCCGATATCGGAACTTTGAGCCATTCCTGTAGTAAAATCTCCGGAAGTCGGCAGATTGAGCTGACCGATTTTTTCGTCCAATGTCATTTTAGATAACAGATTATCTACAAAGGCTTTCTTTTTTGCCTGATATTGGGCTGTCTGATAAGACTGTACGGGTTTATCCACCATCTCCTGTGCCGAGAATACCGGCGAAAGGGCTAATGCAGCGAGTACGATTAGTTTTTTCATAAATCTAACTTCTTATTGTTCTATTATAATTAACGTGAAACGTTATTTTTTGACTGATTGTATCTGATTGACCTATTTTCATTGTCTCTAAAAAAGACAATATTCAAAAATATGAAAATAATTCAATATTACTTCAATAAACTCAAGGTTTTACCATGGCTGAGCATCGTATTTTCTCTGAGTTTTTGCTTATTTCTCTTTTTTCTTTGACAGCATCCATTCATACAGCTGGGGGTTTGAATATGCTGAATCCCAGGAGTTATGATTATCATTCGGGAAAATCACCAATTCCGCAGCAGGATTGACCGGATGTAGTTTCTGATAGAATTTAAAAGCATTTTCCGGCAGTACAATATCATCCATTCCGCCATGATATATTTTCATATTCAAATTTTTATATTGCTCGATATTGGCGGTCATCACCTGATCCGTAGGCGCACATACCGAAACTACTCCGGCAAACATCTCAGGATGCTCCATCGCTAATTTTAAAGTTCCCCATCCTCCCATGGAAAGTCCGGTAAGGTAAATTCTGGAAGCATCTATTTTATATTTCTTCTGAATTTCTTTTATTAAATGATATATGGTAACCGTATCCCACCATGAATCTGCAGGACATTGCGGTGCCAGAATAGCTACCGGTTCCTTGATCAGTTCTTTATAGGTGAAGGGGCTGTGTGCTTTTACCATTTCAAGATTATTACCTCTTTCTCCCGACCCGTGAAGAAATACAATTAAAGGAACATTTCCTTTTGATTTTTGAGGATAATCCAGTATGTAGGATATTTTTTCAGGTCTTTTAATTTCTTTGTTAAGTTCCGCTTTTACTTCCTGAGCTTTCAGCTGTAATGAAAGAGGAAGAAGCAAAAGGGGAAGGTGTTTCAATTTTAATTTCATATTGTTATTTAGGTTTTTGGCTTAAGCCATTGGATTGGCTTTTTATTTATATACAAGGGCTAAAGCCCATTTCTATTAATTTTAATCAGCCACGAGTGCACAATGATCTTGCATTCGTGGCTGATTGAAAGGTATCTATTTTATTCCGTATTTCGGGGACTGGAAACTTAATTTTTTTAATCCCTGCTGAATTTCCGGAGCATTCATGAACAGTTTCCAAAGGAATCCTGATCTGTAGTTTTCTATCATTGGAGCTATAGTACCCTGATCAATTGCCAGGTACCTTGGGGTAGACCAATTGTTATAATGAATAGAAGTAGCATCATAAGGTCCGGCACTTCCAATAAATTCTGGTTTTTGAGTGTATATAAACCTTAGAAAATTCATTGATTCTTTCGGGGTGTATGGGAAACTGCTTAAAGCGGCTGTAGGGGTGATCACTCCGTTATCGTTGGTAGGCATATGTGCAGTGTAGCCTGCACTTCCATCTTCATTTCTGGTATAACCAGCTGTCAGCCCCCAATAATTGGGACCATACCCTTTCCATTGCTTTGGATTTTCCACACAATATTTGTAATCAATAAGGGTTTGGTTTTTATTTAAATCAAAATAGTTTTTGATCAGTTTATCAGATAATCCGGTTGGATCAAGTCCGATATAGGAATATTGCGACCAAAAAAGCGGTCCTCCATATTCTTCTGCATAATTATGTTTTACGTAGAGTGGTAATCCGTATTTTGTTTTGTCGGTAAGGTAGGTTCCGTTTCTGGTCCAGCCTTTATAGTAGGTTTCTGCATCAATGGCATAGGTAGGTGAAGAGGCTGCCAGGATATAGGTAATTAAGCATTCATTATACCCTTCCAGAGGGAAATTCATGTCCCACTGATATTCAGGAGACCAATGCCAGTACAATACTTTTTCGCCTCCTTTGGTATACCAGTTCCACTGAATTCCTTTCCAAAGCTCGTCGCATTTTGCTGCTAAAGCTTTTTCCTCGGCATTTCCATTTTTAAAATATTCACGGGTCATCAGTATCCCTGAGGTAAGAAATGCTGTTTCTACCAGATCACCTCCATTATCTTTTTTACCAAAAGGCACGGTCTTCCCTGTTTCACCATTGATCCAATGTGGCCATGCACCTTTATGACGGTCTGCCTTTGCCAGAAAATCCATCATATGGGAAAGTCTTTTTACGGCTTCTTTTCTGGGAATAAATCCTCTTTCTACTCCAACCAGAATGGTAGCCAATCCAAATCCTGAGCCACCGGTGGTAATGACATGTTTATCATTATCCGGATAGATATTATCTTCATGATAACGCTCTCTGCCCAACATTGAATTGGGTTCTGCATAATCCCAGAAGTAGGTAAGAGCATCTTTCTGTACTTTATCCATCAACTGTTCATCTGTAATAGTGCTTTTCACTATTTTATCCTGAGAAGCTTCCTGTTTGGAAACCTGAATATTTTTGCATGAATACACAAAAAATAGGGAGGTTACTGCCACTGATACTACGATCCTTTTCATTGGTAAATGGTTTACTGGTTTATAAAATGAGAGGAGAATTTTCACTCTCCTCTTGTTTATGTATGTATTTTAGTAATTCGGGTTTTGCTGAGATAATCCTCCGGCTTCCATGAGAAACTCATAAGGAAGTGGGAATAATTCATGTTTTCCAACAACGAATTTCTTATTGCCGTCTGCTGCCATAGCTGCCTGTGCCTGTCCTGTTCTTACAAGGTCAAACCATCTGTCATGTTCGAAAGCCAATTCCAGTCTTCTTTCTTTCCAGATAGCCATTCTTACGTCTGCCTGGGTGGTAGCTGTTGTTTCAGCAATTTTAGCTCTTTTTCTCACCTGATTCAATAATGGAATTGCCACACTCGTTTGCCCCAATTCATTAAGTGCTTCTGCCTTGATCAACAAAACTTCTGCATATCTAAGATAACGGATATTGGTATCTGTAGCGTCTTTGTCATAGAATGCTGATGAGTATGCCTTATAATTATAGAATTTATTTTCTACGGTATTAGGAATGTATCTTCCGTCATATAACGTCATATCTCTGTGAATGATCGTTGCATCTCTTCTTTCTGTATCTCCTTCTGCTGTGTAAGCATCATACAAGCCTTGTGTAGGGGTTGCAAATCCCCAGCCCCAGCCTCCGGAACCACGAACTCCCTGTACTTTACTGTACTGCTGGATGGCTCTTCCGGCATCACTTCCTGACCCCTGGATTTCAAAGATAGATTCTGCATTATTCTCTCCTGAAACTTTATAAATATCAATAAAATTAGGAGTCAATGAATATCCGGTCACCAAATCGCACTGTTCTGCTGCCAGCTGCCATTTCTTCTGGTAAAGATATACTTTAGCCAATAATGCGTGAGCTGCCCCTACTGAAGCTCTTCCGACATCAGTAGCTCCATATGCAGACTTATTAGGAAGCGCTTCTACAGCATCTTTTAAGTCTTTTTCAATAAATGCATAGATCTCTTCTTTGCTTACTCTTGTAAGCTGCATTTTTTTATCTTCTTCATTTCCAAGAACCGGAACACGGTCTACTAAAGGAACTCCTCCAAAAGATTTTACCAGGGTAAAGTACATAAAAGCTCTCAGGAACTTAGCTTCTCCCATTAATCTTTTACGTAATTCAGGATTAGCCTTATCCAGTTTTGGAATATACTGTAAAGCTTGGTTACATCTGTTTATTCCCTGATAATTAGAAGCAAAAAGCTCTTTAAAAGAAGGGGTGGTTGCGGTAATATTGATGGCATCCAGAAGATTTTTATCTGATCCTGTATCTCCTTCCGATGATCCTTTATCAGCATCATCAGAGATAATGGACGTTACTCCGATCCAGGCAAACGTACTCATATTCCAATCTAAGAATTTGGCATAGATAGAATTTACAAAATAAGTGGCCCCATTGTCATTATTAAATTTTTCAAGATCATCAATTGTCATTGACTCTGATGGTTTCACATCGATAAATTCATCGCTACAGCTTTGTACAGCAGCTACTGAACCCAATAACATTAAAGAGACTAATATGATTTTATTTCTTTTCATTTTTTCTAAAAGTTTATGTTTACACCAAATACAAAAGATCTTAACGTAGGGTATGCATTCAATTCTACCCCTGCCATTTTATAAGGATCTCCTTCTGTTTTCGCATCCGTAGGGTTATATCCTGACAATTCTGTGGAATATCCCGTATATTTCTGCCATACTACCGGGTTGATAGCACTTACATAAAACTTCACAGATCTTACATAGTCTACAATATCTTTTACGGTATATCCGATTGATATATTATTAATTCTGAAATAATCTCCGTCTTCTAAGAAATAAGTAGAAGCAATAGGATTATCTGTATAAGGTTTAGGATTGTATGAATTAGAGTTAGATGGGCTCCAGTAATCCTGTGCTACTGAAGATTCAATATTAATACTGTTTCCTCGCTGTGCTTTCTTACCGTTATATACTTTAAATCCAAACGCTCCATATCCATTGGCTGCAAAATCCCAGTTTTTATAGCTTAAGGATACATTGATCCCCAGTGTAGATTTCGGAATATAAGAATCGAAATACTTTCTGTCTCCGGCATCAGCACTTCCTGTAACACCATTTCCGTTAAGGTCTTTGTATTTCATATTTCCACTCGCATCTACTCCATCATACTCCCATAAATAGAAGCTTCCCAATGCATGTCCTACTGTAGAACCGTTGAATAGTTTTACCCATTGTCCGTTCCCCAGATCTCCACCACTCAACTGAGCAATATTCTTTTGCGTATCCACTCTGGTAAGCTCGTTCTGATTGAAAGAGTAATTGGCTCCCAAAGAGTATGACCAGTCATCTCCTACTTTATCAGCCCAGTTCAGTGAGAATTCCATCCCTCTGTTTCTTACAGCCCCTACGTGAGAGTAATAGGTTTCTGACTGACCGGAAGTCGTGTAATTGGTAATTCCCAAAATAAGGTTATTGGTTTCTCTGTTATAAGCATCAATGCTACCCGTTAATCTTTTGTTGAATAATCCAAAATCCAATCCTGCAGAAGATTCTTCGGTAACCTCCCATCCTAAAACAGGGTCAAAACCTTTGTTTACCGTGATACCGTTACTTACAGGATTTGCATTTCCATATCCATAGTTATAAGGAGTACCTGAGTTTAGCGGCAGATAGTTCAGAGGAACTCTCTGGTTTCCTAATTTACCCCAGCCTCCTCTTAGTTTTAAAAGATCAAAGAAGCTGTCTTTCATGAAATCTTCTTCAGAAATGATCCAACCTGCTCCGAATGACGGGAAAGTTCCCCATTTTTGTCCGGCTGCAAACTGTGAAGATCCGTCACGTCTTACTGTAGCACTCAATAAATAACGATTCATAAGTTTATACTGTGCTCTGGCAAAATAAGAAACGGTAGTATTTCTATCGTATTTTACAGCATTAAGGGTCTGAACATTATTTACATAGTTCGTATCCTTAATGTTCCAGTAATTCTGATCATTTAAAAGCAAGTTCTTTCTTTTTACAATCAGCTGATCGATACCGTTTCTTACGGTTGTTTCCGTACCAATTGTTGCTTCAAGATCATGAACCCCGAATTTTTTATTATAGGTTAAATAGTTCGTTAAAGACCAATTGTAATAATCTTCTCTTGTATTCTCCAGGGTATTGTAAGGATTGGTATTGGAGAACCCTGCTGCTGTTCTTGTAGGGTCTTCGGCAAGCCATATCGCCACTTCATCTCTGAAATTATATGCTTTATAATTAGAATATTCTCCGTTAAACTGAGAGGTAAACTTCAATCCTTTAAGGATATCAATATCCAATTTCAATCCTCCCTGTAATAATGTATTTTTGTTTTGCTCATTATTCAGCAATAGCTGGCTTACCGGATTGGCAACATCATTAAATTTATTCCCTGTATAATCTACAAGACCTGTGGAAGTGTTTACGTAAGGCATTCCAAACTGTCCTGACGGATAATAAACAGGAACCATTGGAGATTGTTTATAGGCTGTTGTAAAAGCATTAAACGGTTTCGGAGTCGTTTTTGTAAAAGCTACACTGAAATTTTGCTGTAACGTAATCCCTTTAGCAATTTTAAACTCATTGTTTGATCTGATGGTGGCACGGTTATAATCTGTACCTCTCAGAATAGACTGTTCGTCATAATTACTTAAACTGAAGAAATATTTTACGGCTTCTGAGGAACCTGAAACAGAAAGATTATGCTGATTATAAACCCCTGTTCTTGTAATTTCTTTAAACCAATCTGTATTTACCGGTTGGTCTGTAGAAAATCTGTTGATTCCCAACGCTGCGTTATTATAAGTGGCAAACTCTGAAGAATTAGCCATTTTCACCGTTTTCAATGGAGTTCTTATTCCTACTAACCCATCATAGGAAACACTTAGTTTTCCTTTTCCGGTTTTTGTGGTAATAATGATTACCCCATTAGCGGCTCTGTTACCATAGATGGCTAAGGCTGCCGCATCTTTCAGGATATCATAGGTAAGGATATCATTAGAGTTGATATTATTGATATTCTCTAAAAACATTCCATCAACTACATAAAGCGGTGATCTTCCTCCGGTTACCGTTCCCAGACCTCTGATCAATACAGAAGGTGTAGATCCCGGCATATCGGAAGCTGTAATCTGTACCCCTGCAGCTTTACCCTGAATAGCTTGGGAGGCATTTAAAACTTTAGTCTTTGTTACTTCTTCGGCACTGATGGAACTGATGGATGTTGTATTATCTACCTTTTTACGGCTACCATATCCAATCATTACGACCTCATCAATTTTCTGGACTTTAGCAGAATCCTTTGTAACCTGCGCATCCACGTTCATACCAAAGTACAGAACTGCGATAAGGCATGAATACTTTAAATTACCTTGTTTCATATAGTTTCAATTTTATTCGTACAATCAAATTTTGTGAATGTCCCTATTTGACAGCAATTCAATTTCTCAAAAAAAGACATTAGCCAAAAATATAAAAAAAAACGAACAATGTTAATTTATCTTAAAAATTGAAAAAAAATTACATAATTTTACACAAAAACAGACAAACGGTTTAATTTTATGAATTTAAGATCAGAATATTTATCAATACGTCATCATATTATTAATTGCAAAAACATGGTTTTTAAGATATAATTCACCAAATGCAGTCCTGAATTTAATATTTTGTTAATATGATAATAGTATCTACCTTTGGTGCAGTTTTTGAAAAACCAACAAAAAGGATCAATGAAAAAATATATTGTTGCTGCCGCTCTCATTATTGGAACCGGAGCAGTTATTAGCACTACCGTACAATCCTGTACAACGCTGGCGACCTCTGATATGGGACTTTCTATTATCAAAAGAATGCTTCTCAACGGAATAGACAAAGGAATGGGTGTTTATGCCAATAAAGAAGCTTTCCTGCAGAATAATATGGTGGATAAAGCTCTTCCCAAGGAGCTGAGAGACATCAATTCTATGCTTGAAAAGGTAGCACCGTCATTGGTGGCTAAAGAAAGAGATTTCATTGCCCAGGCTGCCGCTTATACGGTGAACACCTCCAAACCGATCTTACAGGGTGCTGTCAATAGTTTGAATGCACAGGATGTAACCAGAATCATTCAGGGAACAACCGCTACACAAATCCTGAAGGAAAAAACATCTCAGCAGCTTATTGCTGCTATTGCTCCAAAAGTAGATGAAAAACTGAACGAATACGGAATTGTTAAAACCATCAATACGGCTTTATCTGGCAGTAACTTTCTGGGGAATCTTTTAGGAGGTAACAACAACACAGTTAATGCAGGGGGATTGAGCCAGCTTGCTTCTGAGCAGCTTGTCAATGGAATATTCAACATTATCGAAGACTACGAGAACCAGAACTCCAAAGCCCTGCTGGGACCATTTGGGAAATAAGGGAAATTTCGTTATATTTATATTATATTAATACTTGCAGATGGATATATTACAAGGAAATCAACACGCAAATCCTGAGGATTTTTACAAATCTTTAAAGGAAAAACTGGAGGATCATCATGATTTTCCGGAGGATTATTTATTTAAATTTATTATCCCTACAGACCAGGCAAAGCTTACTGAAATATATAAGGTTTTTGATGGTATTAAATTTACTCTGGGAAACCGTGAAAGTAAAAATGGAAAATACACAGCCTGTAATATCAGTGCATTTGTTTTGGATGCAAATCAGGTGGTGACTATTTATCAGGAAGTAGCCAAAATAGAAGGGGTAATCCTGCTATAAAAAACTTTAGTCACAAAATACATTTGTGGTTATAAACCCGGCTGGCCTATTCATAGGCCAGCCGGGTTTTTTATACGCCATTCACGGATACTTTTCAGTAAGCAAATTATCCCGGAGTATTTTACTCTATCTGGCAAAACTTCATCCATACTCTTTGTCATCCGGAAGGATCTCAATACATCATCTTAAAAATAAAGCCTAGGATCCTTACAGAATACTAAACGGAACATTTAAATTATCTATTACTTATTATTTGAAGAGCAACCCTTGAACGCGTCGGGGAACATAAAAAAAGAGGCTGTTTCCTATGGAAACAGCCTCTTTCTATTGGGTCTTTATTTATTATTTTTCAATAAAAAATTTCACGTTGTCAATAGGTCTCCCCAGCATGGCTACAGACCCTTTCACAAGAATAGGTCTCTGTATCAGAGATGGGTTTTCAGATAAAATTTTGATCCATTCTTCTTCAGAAAGGTTTTTATCTGCATAATTTTCGATATACAGTTTTTCTGTTTTACGGATAATATGAAAAACACTTTGATTAAGTTTTTTCAATACTGTTTTTATTTCCAGAACACTCAGCGGATCTTCAACAATATTGATAATTTCAAAAGCTACCCCATTTTCATCAAGATACTCTAATACAGCATTTGATTTCGAACAGTTCCCGTTATGTAAAACCTTAACTAACATCTTCTATTTTATTTAAAATTAAACTTGCTTTCTTACAAATTTAGTAAGAATCTGACGGATCTTCTCTTAATGGTCTGGTAAATATTTGTTAAAACAGCCCGTGCAATTCGGCTTCAATTTTCTCAAGAATAAGTCCAAAATCTTCCGGCTTTTCTACAAAATCAAGGTCATCAACTTCGATGATCAACAGTTTCCCTTCTGTATAATTGGAGATCCATTTTTCATACTTCTGATTAAGCTTTGAAAGATATTCTATGCTGATGGATGCTTCGTATTCACGCCCTCTTTTATAGATTTTCTTGACAAGATTGGGTACATCAGATTTTAAATAAATTAACAGGTCCGGTGCAGATACAAAACTCTTCATTAAATCAAAAACCGACGAATAGTTATTAAAATCCCTATCAGAAAGAAGTTTCATATCATTCAGGTTTTCCGCAAAAATGTGAGCATCTTCATAGATGGTACGGTCCTGAATAATATTCTTTCCACTTTCTCTGATCTCCTTTACCTGACGGAATCTGCTTCCCAGGAAGTATACCTGAAGGGCAAAACTCCATTTGCTCATATCCGAATAAAAATCTTCCAGATAAGGGTTATGATCTACGTCTTCAAATTGTGCATCCCATCCGTAATGCTTGGAAAGCATTGTAGTGAGGGTTGTTTTTCCTGCTCCAATGTTTCCTGTAACTGCAATATGCATATTTTTTCCTTTTGTATTTGCTGATTAATTGGTAAGTCTTTCTACCCCTTCAGTCTGAACCTCCCGGACATCTTCTACCAATTGCTCTAAAGTATGGTCCGATTTCCCTTCCGGCTGGGTCTCATCTGGTTTTTTTTCAGAACTCTCTGTTGGTTTCCCTGTAGATTCCTGAATAATTTCCGGCTGAGATTCCGGTTGTTTTTCCTGTTTGGGTTTCTTTACTTTTTCAAGGCTGTAAAGATAAAGTTTGTTCCCATTGATTTCAAAATAAGAGAGGATGTTTTTATCCACAATTTGTGCTTCCGGATCTTCAAAAACAGTCGTCATCCCTTTTTCGGGATTATATTTTAAAATAGAATTATTGGTGATCACCAAAATAGTATCATTCTCTCTCCTGAATCTTTTCCCGTTCACCAGGGGAGCTTCAAAAATTTTCTCAAATTTTGGCGTATAAATTCTAATGTGATTCCTGGTTAAAATATAGATTTTATTTTCATAGACCAACATATCCGTAAGATCCTCAAAACTGATATCAAAAGGATAAGAATTGATGGTCGTATCATTTCTGAAATTATATTGTATCAGGCGTTTTGTGCTGTCATCCAGAAGCCATAGCTGCTGTAAATCCTCAGCGTAGGCCATTCTTATAAATCCGAATTTCTGTTTAAAATCTATCCGCTGGATCTCATTCATATTCTGATCGACAAATTTCATTTCCTGAGCATTTTCTGAAAACAGAGGAACATTCAGTGGATTTTGAACGTTTTGTACTTTATAGGGAACAGTAAGCATCATTTTTCCAAGTTGCTTCCCTAATGAATCATATTTGGTAAAGCTGAAATCCTTGCTTTTATAGATGTACAGGTTTCCGTAATCATCAGCAAGCATATCTTTAGCTTCCTTCAGTTTCAGGGTATCCAAAGGAAGAACTTTCTGCGCTGCGGATGAGCAGAAAACGAAAATCAATAATAAATATACTGGCTTCAAATTTTATGGCATTAAAGATAATCTTCCTTGTCGGAATATCGGCAATTTACATACTTTTTCTGTAACCTGAAATTAAGTTTTCAATGGTCATTTATTTTATGGCAACCTCATAGATTTTAGGCCAGTTTTTCCCTGTCACCAGCATATTTTCACCTTTAAAAGCAATCCCATTTAAAACATTTTCTTCATTACCCTGATTATTTTCTTTGGTGATTTGGGTGAAATCAAACTTCCCGACAACTTCTCCGGTTCCCGGATTTATTTTCAGAACAACAGGCTTAAACCAGACGTTGGCATAGATAAAACCATGATGATATTCCAGTTCATTTAATTTGTCATACGTCTCCGTATTTCCTGCTACGGAAACTGTTTTCACCACTTTGGAAGGATTATCGGTATCTAAAAAGTAAAGATTCTTTGAACCATCGGTAGCGATAAGGTTTTTCCCATCATAAGTTAATCCCCAGCCTTCTCCGATCACATTGGGTAAAGGAAATTCTGAGAGTTTCTCTAATGTATTTTTATGGTAAACAAAACCAATTTTATTCTGATAGGTCAACTGATAAATTTTATCACCCACAATTGCACAGCCTTCAGAGAAAATATCGGCAGGTTGCTTTTTCACCATCGTCGGTGTTGTGGAGCCCAGTGTATATTTTATCAGCTGGGAAGCTCCCTTTAATCCGTCACTTTCATAAATAGTGTTACCTTCTGCAAGAAATCCTTCCACAAAGAAAGTAGGATCATGCGGATAGTCTGCGAGTATTGTATATGAAAGATTTTGTTCGGGATTTTTGGCAAAAACATTAATGGTTGCATCCTGGTTCAGGGTTTCTCCATTTTTAGTCTTAATCACAAAAACCACTTCATTGTCTCCTAATCCGAAAAACTGAGGGTCTACTACAAGGTTGGCTGTTTCTTTATCTCCAAAGCTGATGCTGATGCTTTCTGCATGATCTGTCACTTCCTTTGGAAGATCCAGCTTATCGCCAAAATGATAGCCTTTTGCCTCCTTTGCATTATTATAATCAGCCAGGGAATCAAGCATTTTTTCATTATTATTACAAGATACCAGCAAAAGAACTGCTGCCAGGCCGGTTAATAAATTTCGTCTTATCATTTTTCAAAAATACTAAATTTTAGTCCTTACATAAAAATAGCGCTCCATGGGAACGCTATTTTTTATACTTTATCTGTGAAATTATTTCACCTGAACTTCATAAATTTTCGGCCAGTTTTTACCGGTTACCAGCATATTATCTCCTTTAAAAGCAATTCCGTTCAATACGTCATCACTTCCTTTGGTATTCTGTTTTGCAATATCTGTAAAATCAAATGTTCCTACCACTTCTCCGGTAGCCGGGTTGATCTTTAGAATGATTGGTTTTTGCCATACATTGGCATAGATAAATCCATTGTGATATTCCAGCTCATTAAGCTGATCATATGCCTGAGAGCTTCCCGCTACAGCAATATACTTAATCAATTTTGAAGGATTAGCCGGATCAAGGAAATATAAAAGCTTGCTTCCGTCTGATGCGATCAGGTTTTTCCCGTCATAGGTTAGTCCCCATCCTTCCCCGAACAAATTAGGGTACGCAAATTCTGAAAGCAGTTTTAAAGAACTCTTATCATAGATATATCCTTTTTTGCTCTGCCATGTCAGCTGATATACTTTATCTCCCACAATAGTACTTCCTTCAGAGAAATCTTCCGGAGCCTGTTTTGTAGAAGCAAGCGGTGTAGTGGTTCCCAGGGTATATTTTAGAATCTGTGAAGATCCGTTCTGCCCGTCACTTTCATAAATTGTATTTCCTTCGATCTGAAAGCCCTGAACAAAATTCTTGGGATCGTGAGGGTATTCTGCGATAATCTGGTAGGAAATATTTTTTTCAGGAGTTTTTGCAAATACATTGATCGTAGCATCCTGATTGAGTACTTCTCCTCCTTTTGTTTTAATATTGAAAGTAACCGCATTATCTCCCAATGTGAAAAATTTCGGGTCCACAACAAGATTTGTGGTTTCTTTATCTCCAAAGCTTATAGTAACACTTTCTGCATTCTCCGTCACCTCTTTTGGAAGTTCAAGTTTATCACCGAAATGATATCCCTTTGCTTCCATTGAATTATTATAGTTGCTTAATGTATTAAGGATCTCCTTATCCTTATTACAAGATGCCAATAATAAAATCGCTGCGAAACCTGCTATTATATTTTTTTTCATTGATATTCTAAATATTTCTCCAAAAATAGCAAATTTTATTCCGTATTGCCAACATTATCCACAGGTTCGCCAAATTGTAATATATAACCGTTATTGTCATAGATTGCAAATTCTCTCATTCCCCAACCAAAAGTTTCTATTTCGTAGCAGATTTCTGCATTTACATTAAGTTCTTCCCAAAGTTCATCCACATTATTTACATTAAAATAAAATGAGCCTGTAAAGCCTATTCCATGGTTTTTCTCATGCTTATTCGGTTGGGAAATCATAATATACACCTCATCTTTACGAAGAGAAGCCCATTGCCATTCATCATTTCTGCCCATTAATGTAAAACCCAGAATATTCATATAAAACCCGATGGTATCATCCATATTTTCTGTCCAAAGGATCGGACGCAGTGCTGTAAATTCTGTCATGATTCCTGTAATTCAAAATTTGTTTTATTGATTTTCATATTAATAGACAGCCATGTTTCACCATCTATATTCACTTCACTTTGGGTTTCCGGATCAATCCCGAAACCTACTTTCCTGTAACATTCAATAGCTCCGTTATTCCAGTCATATACATTAAGTTCAGCAGTTTCTTTATCAAAATGGCTGAACCCGTATTCCAGCAGTTTTTGTACTACTTTTTTGCCATAGCCTTTTCCTCTGTTATTTTCATCCCAAATTAAAATTCTTCCCAACAGAAAAGTATTTTCTTTTAGGCAGATCTGTGCATGACCGATGGCATGATGATCCCCATCCATTATTTTAAATAAGGTTCTGTTTTCATCCAAAAGATCAGCTTCCAACTGTTTTTCAGTTAAAGGAAAATGGTAGGCAGGACCGGCAAACTGAAGAAGCATTCTTTCATCTTTTACTTTTGAAATTAATTCTGAAGCATCTTCAATGGTAAATGGAAACAAGTCAATCATCGTTTTAATTTTCTAAAAATCCTTTTAAACTTTCTCCAATAATCACATTCCAGCCTTCCGTAAAACTTTCTCTTGAAAAACCTTCTCCCAAATCTTTGAAATTGTCAATACCATCATGAACCAATGTAACCACAGTTCCGTTCTGTTCAGAAAACAATTCCCATGTTACCACGGTTTTCAGTGGTGAAAAATCAGGATACGCCCAGGTATATTTCAATATTTGAGAAGGAATAATCTCTAAGATCTCACACTGATGGTGATATTTTTTAGCTTCACCGGGTTCATAAAAATTAAAAACCTTTCCTGCTTCCGGCTCAAAATCTGAGATATTGAAATACCAGGATTTCATTTCGTCTTGATCAGTCAATGCACGCCAGACCTTTTCTGCCGGAGCATTTATTTTGTATTGGACAACGATGGGTGTACTCATATTAGATAAGGTTAAAGTTAAGATTTATGTCTGCTTCAAAGGTTATACAATGATTAGTGTGAAAACCCGGTAATCTTTGCTTCATCAAAATCCAGCTGCATTTCAATAGCTCTCATCACATGGTCATCAAATATTTTTTCCTTCTTCATCCTGTGAAGTTCATTTCTCTGCGCCTGGATCACCTGGCGCAATACATCTTTATTTTCGTTGACTGCCGTCACATAATCACCAGTAGAAGCCATACACTGAGCTTTATCAGCCATCAGCATCATTTCATTTTCAAGCTTATGTTTTTGGTGTCTTACCAAACTGTTTCTCTCCGCAAGATCAGAAAAATCATTATCCAGGGTATGCAGTGCGGTTTCCTTTAGTTTTCGCATCAAAATCACTTCCTGCTTTTCTTCAGGCAATTCACTTCCTGCATCTTTTATATTCAGCAGTTTCAGAATAGGCGATAATAATAATCCCTGTCCCACCAACGTAATTAATATAATAACGAAAGTTACGAATAAAATAATATTCCGGTGCGGGAATGCCTCTCCGTTGGGAAGAAAGGCCGGAATAGAAAGTGCTGCAGCCAATGAAACCACCCCTCTCATGGCGGCAAAACTGATGATAAAAGGTTCCCGCCAATCCGGCTTAGGAGCTTTTAATCTCAATTCTTTTGAACAAAGCCTTGGGAAATACATCAGGGCATAGCTGTAAAGTATTCTTGTTCCGATAATTGCTCCACCAATGACAACGCTATAGAAAATTCCTTCTGAGAATGTATAATCTGTCAACCCTTCTACAACAATCGGCAGCTCAAGGCCAATCAGGATGAAGATGATCGTATTCATTAAAAATATCAGGACACTCCAGACATTTCCGGACTGGATTCGGGAGGTATGGCTCAGGTAGCAATGCGAATTATAGGACATTAACAGACCTCCGGCAACCACCGAAAGGACTCCTGAAAAATGGAAATGCTCCGCTCCTACATACATAATGTAAGGAACAATCAGAGTAATAACGGTGTCTATATTGGAATTGGTAGGTATGATCCTCAGTAAAGCTCCAAACAGAAAACCTATAGCAACTCCCATAGCAATCCCGCCGATGGCCATGGTAAAGAAATCCTGCACGGCATCTCTCCAGATAAACTGCCCTGAAATAACTGCTGCTAAGGCAAATTTAAATACAATTAAACTGGAGGCATCATTGATAAGGCTCTCCCCTTCCAGGATACTGGTTATCTTTTTGGGGATTTTCATGTGCTTCAATACGGAAGTAGCCGCCACTGCATCGGGTGGTGAATTTACTCCTCCCAACAGGAATCCCATAGCGACTGTAAGCCCCGGGATAATAGAGGATGAAAGATAAGCAACCACTATGGATGTTAAAAATACAAGCCCGAAAGCCATAGAAAAGATCTGTTTCCTCCATTTATGAAAATCCTGCCATGAGGTAAACCATGCAGCTTCAAATAAAATAGGAGGCAGAAATATAAGAAAAACAAGATCGGGCTCTATTTCGATACGCGGCATTCCTGGGACAAGGCTTATTAGAAGCCCCGCAATCACAAGAAAAATCGGATAAGCCACTTTCAGCTTTTGCCCAATCATTACTAATATCATTACAGATAACAGTACTGCAATAGATATAATAACATAACTGTGAATCATTTTGATTTAGTTTTTTTAAGTGTTATTTTTTTATTCAGTGGAAAGTTTTCTACCCATCTCTCGGAGTTCTTTACTCCATAAAAAATGGAAAACCTTTTACTCTTTTAAACATCTACCGGGATATATTTAATCCGGAGATTCGCTAGAGTACAATATTATTCTTCGGAAGAATTGCGGGTGGAAGGTCAGATTCATCCAGCATATCTCTCATATCAATTTCAATGGTACGGCTGATCTGAGTAATGGGTACATCATTCGGACTTCCTTCAAAAGGGTTTACAGAGGCTTCCCCTACACTGTCCAAAGTATGGAAACACCAAGTCACCAATAATGAAAATGGAATATTAAACCAGACTGTCCATCCTTCCAGTGTTGTTCCTTCTCCCAATTTATCAAACTCTTTCAGCAATCCGAAAGGAACAAAAACAATGAACAACAGCAAAAGATAGGTGGTAATGGATGAAAAATTCCGTGGATAAGGAAAGTTTTTAATTCTTTCTGCTTTTCCCTGGCTATCTGTAAATTTCACCAGCTGTTGGTTGATCTGCGTCCATTGAAAGTCATTGAGTTCTCCTTTTTCATAAGCTTCAGAAAGTTCTCTGCTTTGGCTGGCCATCAATTGTGTTGCCCTATTCTTTTTGCTTAGAATGTATTGAAGTTCCGTTTCCGAAAGATAGTTTTTCAATTCATCCTCCAGTTTGGAAAGTTTTTCAGGGACATCATATTTCCTTGAATATTCATCAAACTGTACGGTATTCATATTTTCCCAGGCTCTCGGTTCACGAAGCTGAAACCTTAAAGCGGTAAGCCAGGCATAATGACGAAGAAACATCTCTTTTACTTTATGAGGATTTTTTGAAGAGAGTGCATCTCTTAGAATATATCCAAAACTGCGGCTGTCATTAATGATAGCTCCATAAATCTGTCTGGCTTCCCAAAGCCTGCTATAACTTGCATTATTTTTGAATCCTACAATAAAAGCAACTGCCGTTCCCATGATTGCAATAGGTTGCCATGGAACATACAGAAATTTCCATCCCAAAAAATACAATAAGGTGGGAATGGCTGATAATAGGGTTAAAACGTAAATACTGCGCCTTGTCCAAATAATGAACTCAAGTGTTCCAAATCTTTTTCCTGAATGCATATATGCTTTTTTTTTGTGTTAATTAATCTACTTACAATAATGACTTTTTTTCATCGGGCATTCAGCATCATTAGGTCATTGCTAATTTTTCGTAAACGGGATATTATTATAAAAACCGATCTGAATCTGTCCACGGTTTCTGTTTTCCTGAAGCTGGTTCATATACCCTGCTTCTATCCTCATATTCTTATTGATGACATATCCTAAGGCTCCGTAGACTCTGTTTCTATCGAAGACAGGACTGTTGAAGTGGAGGAATATTTCATTATATACTGAGGCATAAAGGGTTTTCGGCAGCATTTCTTTTTGAGTAATCGGTATCGTTACTCCCAGCATATAACGAAATCTCATTCTAAAGTCTTCTTCCAGAAAACGTTCTTCCAAACGGTAACGGTGCTGAAGATTAAAACGTCCAAACTTCTGTTTCGTAATGAACTGCTGAAAAATCCTGTGCTCTATATTTTCTTTTTTCTCTCCGTTTACGTAAGGCTGGCTTAGGATAAAACCATATCCCAATAAAACATTATTGTTATTCTCAGTAAGGTCATATCCAATTCCCGTACGGATTAAAAGCTGCTCCAGATCTCCTATTCCATCAAAGTTTCTGTATTGGATCTCATTATGGAAGTTCAGTTTTTTGCTGATCTTATTATTTCCGAAATACATATACCAGGCTCCAAGGTCACTTTTCTGTGCAAATGTAAATACCGATCCTAATCCTAATATAGTGAATGCCAACTTCGTAAAAACCTTTCTCATATTTATTAATTACTATTATCTATCGTTTTAACAAAATTAATAATTTAAATCAATAATAACAAACAATATTTACATCCGATTTATATTAACCCCCTTTAAATCTGACACTTTCAAATAAGCGGTAAGTTTAGCCCGGAATTCGTTCTACCAGGACTTCATCATTATTTTCACTGAAGTAAACACAGGTCATGGCGTTCAGGTCCATTTTCCAGCCTTCCACTCCATACTTTGCACAGTCATTACAAAACGTCATATAATCAGTTCCTCCCTGCTGATGAAGTTGTAATCTCCTTTTAAAATTTTCAAGGTTTATATTTTCTGAAACGGTGATGTTCTGATATTGGCTTCCGGTTTGTATCGACTGGTGGTCTGTATCGAAATATTCGGTATTTCCATCGGATAAGTAAGTGATATAGTGGGAAACGCCTAACCTTTTTATGGCCTGGATATAGGAAGGGAAATCTGCACCGCTCTTTACCTTTTGATGCTCTATTTTAATGTCTTCAAGTCTGAATTTCATCTATTTAATTTTTAACGAACAGATCGTAAGTCTCTGTCTGTTCAAATTTAAAAATTTTTGGAATGCCAATTATTATCCAATAAAAAACCGGCAGTGTGACTGCCGGTATATTGTTGTATTCAAATACAGAATATAATGTCTATGGATGCTGCTGCATTTTAGCAGGATCGTCATAGTTGACCATCCAGTTGATCCCAAACTGATCACTAAACATTCCAAAATAAGCGCCCCAGAAAGTATCGGCCATTGCCATTGTTACCTGCCCGCCTGTAGAAAGACCGGCGAATAGCTTATCAGCTTCTTCTTTAGATTCTGCATTGATAGAGATGGAAAAATTGTTTCCTGCTTTAAAATTTGAAGCCCAGTCTCCACCGGTATCACTTCCCATCAATACAGTTTCTTTAGAAATAGGAAGTGCCACATGCATGATTTTATCTTTATCTTCCTCAGAGGTTTCTTTTCCCTCCATCGGAGGCATTTCTCCAAAAGTTCCGATATAAGGATATTCCCCTCCGAAAACTGATTTATAGAAATCAAATGCTTCTCTGCAGTTCCCATTGAATGTTAAATAAACGTTTACTGTTGCCATGATTGTTTTTTATAAGTTAAGTTTTAATGAGTTTTTGATTCAGGCTTTTATATTTTCAGTCACAAAAATTACCTGTGCTGATCTATCAGGATCATATTTCCATCCGGATCTTTAAGGTAGATATGTTCCGGACCTGAAGTGGTTTCATCCGCTGGTCTTTCAATCTCTATTCCGTTTTCTTTTAAATGTTTCTGTATGGTACGTACATCATCAAAAGAGTCAAGATTCTGGGCATTTTGGTCCCATCCCGGATTGAAGGTAAGCATATTACCGTCAAACATAGCCTGAAAAAGGCCTATCAGTGTAGATCCGTTTTTCAGAATCAGGTAATTCTGTTCTGTACCTCCCGCCATTGTTGTAAAACCCAGTTTTTCATAGAAATCTTTAGACTTTTGAAGGTCTTTTACACTTAAGCTGATTGAGAACGCTCCTAATTTCATATTTTTTTTGTTTTTAAAGCTAATTGGCTCCCTGCCATTACCAGTATCCAGACCAGTATTCCTAAAACCCAGAACCAGATTGGAGTAGGTAAAGATGTCATCATATAAATGGTGATCAGTAAAAAAATAATCCCGCAGATTATTGCTGCAGTATGTTTTCCGTTGTTAGAAATTTTTGTGGCTGTAAATCCTGAAACAAAGGCAGCTAAAGCATATGCCATAATAATAAAGAACAGAGCCATGAAGGGTGCTTCCCCTACATATTCCTTTAAAGCTTCCATATCATTGGGATCTGTACCTACAGGAGGTGGATATAGCTGATGTCCTATATTCTCAACAATGGCAATGCCGATAGAGCCCACGATAAGTCCTACGACAACAGCCAGTATTTGTCTCAGGATACTCATTGATTTTTCAGATTGGTTTTAAAATCAAGACTACCGTCATAGCTTTTCCAATCCCCCACAAATTCAATATACTGCCCTTCTACCTTTTCTGTTTTCTTATTCCATTTGAAAGTATAAATAAATTTACCTTTAAACAGCCCCGAATGTTTTCCTTTATTTTCTTCTACCCATTCATATTCCCCGAATACCGTTCCTTTTCTCTTGGCATCTTTGTATTTTGTTATGGTAATTTTCCCTTCAAATTTCGCATAGTTGGTATCTACAAGAGAATACCCGGATACAAAATATTCCTGATCATTCTTTTTATTCTGTTCAGAAATATTAATTTTCAGTTTCAGCTCTTTTGCTTTACTTCCTATAACTCCAATGTAAGGTTTACTGTTGTTTAACCAGACATTCGAAATATCAGGCATCTGCCCCAACACAAAATTGGCAGCGAGAATGAAGATTAATAAAAGTTTTTTCATAGCGTATTTTTAAACACCAAACTGTGCTAAGTGGTGATTCAAATGTTTTGCAAACATATTATTCCACTCCTGTGCATTGAGTTTTCCAAAAGAAAAAGATTCTTTACCGTCAAAAGCAGCAGCTCCCAACTGTTGTGTTTTTTGAATAAAACCGATTAATCTGGTTTTTTCTTCTTCAAAGTTTTTTCTTCCTGTAATCAAAAATTGAGGAGCGGTTGGGGAGTCTCTTGGGTAAGCTTTCTCTCCAACAATCTTAGGTTTTAAAAAAGTTTTCAGAATAAATTTTGCAATAGCGCCCGGTTTTTTATGTTTTTCGGGCTCATACACCATCTCATAAGTTACGCTACAGTGAGCCAGCATCTGGTCAACTGTCATTTTCCCCCATAATCCGTGGGTATCTTCAACAAGCTTATGAATTCTATCAATATAGTTCTGAGCATCTTTTGCGTCAAACACGTTTTCCATATTTTCTCTAATTAACTAAAGACAAATATATCAGTTTTTTTGTTTGATTTTTATGATGGGAGAATTTTTTGTTGTGAGATACAGGGTACAGGTTTCAAGCTGCGAGGAGTGGATACAACATGCGAGTTGATGAGTATGAAAATTGGAGGGTCGGGAAATTTTACGGTATACATGTGGATACAGACTAAACCTTATCTCTAATTCCATTATACTGTGTACATCTCCTCTATTGATGAAGTTTTGGCTAAAGCCAATGGAATTTTTTATATACACCAAAACGGGCTAAAGCCCGTTCCTTTTGAATTTTTATATCCGTTGTACCAACGACACAAAAGGTTGATTATCATTAATACATTGTACATCACCCTTTCCCTCACAGATCCCTTTTACTTTTTACCCCATTATTCATTTTCTTCCTCATCAATACTTTCTGCTGCTATTTCCTGAGGTGCTGCTTTTTTAAAAATAAACCAAAGTTTAATCTTTAAAGCAATCCATCCTATAACGGCATATACTACTACAAGAATGCTCAAATGTTTCAGATAAGGGAAAGTAAGCTCTACTGATCCTTTTTGAATCAATAAGATTTTAAATGCCTGTAAAAAGGGGGTTAGCGGAATGATATTAGCAATCATCTGTACAAAGGCAGGCATAGCACTTAAAGGCCAGGTAAATCCACTGATGATAAAGGCAGGTGAAGCAATGACCATCAGGATCTGTGTCGCTTTTAAAGCATCCGGAATCAAGATACTGATAAATACACCCAAAAATGATGCAGAACCCACAAATACCGCAGTAAGGAGGATAAAATTGAGTATTCCTTCTGGCATAGGAACTCTAAAAATCATATGCATAAAGTAATAGATTCCCACAATAAGAATGGATGACACCCATATTGGAATCACTTTGATAAGCATTGTTGGGAATGCCCATTTTTTCATTCTGAGATATTCTTTTACAAAAGACCCTCTTTCAAATTCCGCAGCAAAGCTTACCGCCATTGCCAGCAGTATAACCTGTTGCAGTACGACCGCCAGCATAGCCGGCCACATGAAGATAAGATAGTTCCCGGTAGTATTGAAGAGTGTAATATAATTTGCTTTGAAAGGCTCATATTGCGTGGCGGCCTTTGCCGCCGGCATTCCCGCTTTCTGTAATGCCTTGATGGATGCTCCTGCAGAGAAAGTTCCTATGGTCAGCTGAAGAGCCTTGGAGGCAAAATTAGCGGTAAGCACATTTCCTGTATTGATATAAACATTCAGTTCCGGGTATTTTTTCTGAAGCATATCGCCTTCAAATCTTGAAGGAATAATGACTACCGCTGCCGCTTCATGTCTGATCACCTCATCTTTTATACTCAGCGGTTCCTGAAGGTATTTGATAATTTTAATACTCTTATTATCATCCAGCATTTCCGTCAATTGGTTAGACAAAGGAGTATTATCCCTATCCACCACCAGGACGGGAGTATTTTCAACTTTTCCGCTTTTGTAAACAAACCCCAGCAAGGTTGCATAAAAGACAGGTGCCAAAAAGAACACTGTCCTTAAGGTAGAATTGCCGATAAAAAGCTTGAACTCACGTTTTAAAAGACGGAAAAATTCTTTCATCTATTTATATTTTAAATGACCAGATGGTAATGCTCCAGGAGATTTATCCATCATGCTCCGTTTCATATTATTTATTTCAGGATAACATTTGCATTGACCAAGATACTTTTAGCCTTATTCATATCTTTAGGTTTTACTTTGATCTCATAAATGGCGTCCTGCAGCTGATAGTCAGGATAAGCAGTGGTGATATCTGCATACTTTGTCAGCTGTTTGATGTATACAATACTTCCCTGCAGGTTTTCTTTATTATAAACCACCTGCATATTGACATCCTGCCCTTTTTTATATTTTGAAATGGCACTTTCCGGAATCGTAAACCTGAAAAAAGTACTTTCCGGAATATATCCGTTGAATAGTGCAAAACCAGCTGTCGCCAATTCTCCTGTGTTCAGGCTTATGGTTTCAATCTCCATATTATTGGTAGCGATGATATATCTTTCCGAATAGGCTACATTAGCTTCCTGTAATGCTCCTTTAGCCTGGGAAGCCTGCCCTGCGGCCATTTCTACTTTTTCAAAACGGGTTCCTCTTGTCACATCGTCCAGTTCCGCTACCACGGCATCATACTGGGCTTTTGCTCCCTGAAGTTTTGCATATACTTCATCATGAGCCTGTGGAGACATCAGACTGTCACGGAACATATTATTGGCTCTGCGGTAAGACTTTTGTGCAAAATCATATTGCTCTTTGAGACCTTTGTATTTTGCCTGAAGCTGTCTCAGCTGGTCTGCTGTAGCTCCATTTTTGGCCATTTGCTCCTGGGCTGTTGCAGCACTTACCGCTCCCTGAGCCTGGGCTATTTTTGCGGAAACTTCCGGAACATCAAGCTGCGCAAGGGTATCTCCCTTTTTCACAGTCTGTCCTTCGGAAACATATATTTTTACAATTCTTCCGGTCACTTTCGGAGCAAAAGAGATGACGTCCTTTTTAGTTTTCCCTTCCGGGTCTTTTATTTCATTTTTTTTACCGCAGCTTCCTAACAGAAACAGAGCAGCAAAGAGTACAGCTATATTTTTATGCATCATTTTAATTTTTACGGGATTAAATAAAATTTGGTGATATCCAGCTCCTGGGTAGACCTCATCAGTTCTATCCCCGCTCTTCTCTGGTTGAAAATTGCATTCTGATATTCAAGTTCCACAGATTCCAGATCATTTTCAGCTTCAATAAGTTGTGAAGATTTACTCATCCCATATCGGAATTCTTTTTCAGCCTGTACCAAAGCATTTTTTGCCAACTCTTTTTCTTTCGCCTTCAAAGTAATCTGTGCGGTAGCAATATCATAGTTGGTTTGGTTATTGGCAAGGTTGAGCGTTAATTTTTTTAGCGCATCTTCTTTTTGATTCTGCAGTACTTCTTTTCCCACTTTAGCTGTTTCTTCAGCATGCTTTCCTTCTTTCCCATCAAAAATTTCCCATTTAAAGCCCACTCCAGCCGTAATTAAAGGAAATACATTGATATTATTCGGGCTCCAGTCCAGTTTTCGTCCTTCATATCCTAATAATGGGACAGCAGGCACTACATTTTCAGAAGATTTAATCCGGTTTCCATACAGTCCGATATAATAAGCAGAAGCCATTAGCTGTACTTTGGGAATCATCCAGGTTCTTTCAGATTTTATCTTATAGTCTGCCGCCGTAATTCCATGTTCCAAAGCACGAATTTCCGCCCTTTGGTCTATCCCCTTTTCCGGAGAAAGCAAATCTACGGGAGTCAGGACGGGTTCAATCATTCTTAGTCTTTCTCTATTGATTCCTGTGAAAATATAAAGCTGAGTCAGAAGTAATTCTTTTTTCCCTTCATACTCTACCATTTTCGCATTCAGAGTAGCCTGGGCAAGTTCTATTTTCTTATGATCATAAGGAGTGATCAGACCGTATCCTAAAGCTTTATCTGCTGTTTTTTTATTGATATCAAGCCTTTTTTTACTTTCATCCAGTACTTTTTTAGACTGGTGGATCAATGCCAGCTGGTCATAGGCTCTCGAAATACTGGCTGCCACTTCATCTTTTGTTTTCTCCAGGAGAATATCTTCAGATTTTTTCTTTTCCTCTACCGCTTTCTTCAGGTATTTCACTTTCCCTCCGGAATACAGCAGCATTTTAGCTTCCGCTTTAGCTACTCCCGAAAACCCGGATACGTTAAAATTATTGTTGAAGCTTCCCTCAGGAATATTGATAAAGGGGGCCAGATTAATCTCAGGGGACGTCAGTCTTGCTGTTCCATTCAGATAGCCCACTTTTCCGCTTAGTTCCAAAGTAGGAAGAAAGATATCTTTCAGCTTATGCTCATCAAGGTCGGTAAGTTTATTTTGGGTAATCTGCATTTTCAGGTTCGAGTCCCGAACCATTGCACTGTCTAAAAGTTCTTTAAAATCCGGTGCAGACTGTGCCCAGCCAAAAGCAGGAAAAGCAAAAAAACCAAACGTAAAAATCAATAAATTGTTTTTCATGGTTTATGTTTATAACAAATATAATGCAAAAAATGTTAAGAGTCTCACAAATAAGTTAAAGAAAATAACGAATTTAAGCTAAGTTTAAAATAAGTTTAACCTCAATCATTTATTTATCAAAGACCTGTCAAAATCGTTTAATTTTAATTTGAATTGTGTTTTATTGTAAAAAAAATTTAATCCTATCGTGTATCGGAATAGAGAAACATCCTAAATTTAATACAAAATCAGGTTTGAAAAATTTCTAATTTATTGATCATTTAAATAACCGATTGATAAAAGCAAGTTTCTTTTTATAGCAGAAGTGCCCTGATATTTTTATCAGGGCACCTCATTGTCCTATTCTGTAAAGCTTACTTTACTATTATTCTATTTTGTATCTGACATTAGAATATTTCAGCTGCCAATGAATACATTTCATCGCCTCCATCATTACCAGGACCCACTGCAATTGGATTCCCATATCCACAGATCCCATATAAGTTCATCGCAAAATCTTTAGGGCTTTTCACGGCTCTTATTTCATTGGAATAAAGCAGATAATAATACCCCCACTGATTATTCCAGGATGCAATATCTGTATTCTGCCATTGATCAAAATCAGCCGCAGTAAATAATAAATTCACTCCCCTACTATTATGGGTAACAGGCCCATGCCAGTGTGAGTAACTGGTGATCGTTACCTCTGTCACCGGCTGATTAATTAATCTTATCTGAAGTCTGTTATTTCCAGTCAGCGCATTATTTCCTGATGCTGTAGACCCTCCTACAATGGCAAATCGCACCATTAAATTTAATTCAGGAATAACGAGATCCGGTTTAGAATAGACACCGGCACTACTCATAGAATTCCGGCCCCGGTATTTCGATTTGTACACGGTACTTCCTTGATTATTGTTATTATCCTAACCGCTCGTTGCTTTTGACCATTGAGGTGCTGCAGGTGTTCCAATATTAACATAGATTCCTGCACTCATAGGTGCAGTCCCTGTATGATATACCACCAAACCTGTAGCAGGACTCGGAATAGTTACTCCATCTGTTGCAGAAGTAAGAGAAAGTCTGGTAGGTAAAAGCCCCTTATTGGAGGATTCCAAATGCAAAATTGCCGAAGGATCCGGACAAGTTATATTAAAAGATTAAATTATGATCTGTCACGATGGTAAAATGTATCTAACTTATTCAAAATTGTCTCTTTTATAAAGCCACGAAGTATTCTGATAGCAGACAATCAGTCAACACAGCAATTCCCCATATACCAGAAATGCTCTGATATAATATCAGAGCATTTCCTTCCTTGATTATAAAAAAAAGTAAACAAAACTACTCGTTTACTACCCCATTTTCTGTTTAATGTTAGAATACCTCAGCAGCCAGGGAATACATTTCATCACTTCCATCATTTTGGGGACCAGCTGCGATAGAGTTTCCATATCCGCAAATCCCATATAAGTTCATGGCAAAATCTTTAGGGCTTTTCACCGCTCTTACCTCGCTTGAATAAAGCAGGTAATAGTATCCCCATTGGTTGTTCCAAGCTTCAGCATCTGTATTCTGCCACTGATCAAAATTAGCAGAAGTAAATGATAAATTCACTCCCCTGCTATTATGGGTAACCGGCCCATGCCAATGTGAATAGCTGGTAATCGTTACATCTGTCGCCGGCTGATTAATTAACCTTACCTGAAGTCTATTACTTCCAGTCAATGCATTACTTCCTGATGTGGTAGATCCTCCTACAATTGCAAATCGAACCATTAAATTCAGTTCAGGAATAATAAGATCCGGTTTTGAATAAACGCCTGCTGAATTGGCAGCATTCCTACCACGATACTTCGCCTTGTACACATTACTTCCATGCGTATCTGAATTATCCTGTCCTCCTCCAGCTGATTTTGTCCATTGTGGTGCAGCAGGTGTACCAATGTTAACATAAATTCCTGCTCCCATAGAACCCGTTCCTTTGTGGTATACCACTAACCCCGTTGCCGGTTTAGGAATGGTTACTCCATCTGTAGGTGACGTAAGTGTAAGTCTGGTAGGTAAAAAACCTTTATTGGGTGATTCCAGATGTAATATTGCAGAAAGATCCGGTGTACTGGTGTTTATTCCTACCTGAGCATTAAGAAAGCTTAGGCCGAAAATGGCACTCATTGCTAGTATTTTTTTCCTTTTCATTTGATAATTGTGTTTTAAAAAGTCATTTTTTTCGTTATGTGTTTATTCTAATAATTGTAATAAAAATAAGAGGGGCTCATCGTTGTGTTTTTAGAATCAATTTTTTTTCATTTTTATTTATCACCCCTCTTTTTCTGTAAATATTCAGTACGTCTTTTACTCTGTGTACCTCTTATTGATATAAAATTTCTTTTAGAAGATTGTGATTTAAAAAGAGTGAGAAAATTGTTACAAAATAATTTTGAATAATTACTCACCCTACAAGCATCAAATCAAATAAAAAAAATAATGTTTCATATATAACTCTATGATCCAAATAATAGTTGCAACCTCTTTTTCGGCTCTCTGATCTTTAGTTTTAAGAATATTTCATTCTATAAAAAAGAAATCATTTACATCAAAAAATCACTTTATGTGTAATTTATTTGTTAGATAAGCTCTGTTGAAAAAAAACATATGAAATCATGTAAAAAATTCATTTTTCATACCAATAAGTCATTCAACTATCGTGTTTTTTTATAATTTTACATTGCAAACTTAACGGTACAGCAAGTAAAATGATAAGCAAAACAAAAAAAGATGAACACATAACAAAAAAAATAACAAAACACTGAAAATGAATGAATTAAATTTAAATTTTATATTTTCATACATGAAAATAATCTCCATAATCGCATATGAGTTTATAAAAAACAACTTCTAACTATAATGATATTGTATTATGGAAAACATTAAAGAGAAATTACAGGGGTTAGAATATTCATTTGCCAAAAAGCTCATATTTTTGCTCTTACTGAAACAGATTATCATTGTATTTTCTGATCTTTATTTTGTGGGTACCCGCTACTTATTTTATGATGTGGTTTTAATATTAACCGTTACGCCTTGCTATGTATTCACATTGGTTTCGGAAAATTATAATTTTCAAAAAGTGGGTAAGTTCGCAGTGGGCTATTTAATGCTTTTAAATATCATTTTCAGTATATTATACTACAAGGACTTTCCAAGTGTCATTTCGTATATTTTTATGTTCCCTATAGCCCTGACATTTTATTATAGCATCCGGAAGTCTATTTACATCTCAACACTTTTCTTTCTAACGATCCCTTTCAGCCTGTTATACAACTATTATTTTGTTGATAACGTGGACAAAAGTGATTCTTTGTACTATACCTTCTCAAATACGTACACAGTCGTCTGTGCATTTATCTTATTCTGTGTTTGCTTCTACTATCTTATACAGATTCAAAAACTAAAAGCCGTTTTAGTTTTTTTGGAAGAAAATTCTGTCACGATCGATCCGTTCCCCGGGCTGGAAAGGAAAGAAAAAATCAGGTTTGTTCAGGAAAGTTTTTTGGAAGATACAGACCTTCCTATTCCATTTTATGAAGATTTATTTTCAAAAATTGAAGAGCATATGAAATCTCAAAAACCGTGGAGAAACCCGGACTACAACCTGAAACAACTCGCTAAGGATGTAAATTCCAATACCCAATATGTTTCTTCAGCAATCAACAGCTGCTCCAGAAATAACTTCAAATCTTATTTGAATGACTTCAGACTGAATGCCTTTATCACCCTTATTAATAATAAAAATGAAGAATTTTCATTAGAAGATGCATACCTGACTATTGGTTTCTACAACAGATCAACTTTTAACAGGGTTTTTAAGTCTAAATTTCAAATGACCCCTCAAGAGTACCTCAGCAGTCAATCCAACTAATTGTATGGGGGTATTGCCTTTATAAAATCGGCAGCATTCCAGACATCTTACAACAAAAAAACTCCCCACATTACTGTGAGGAGTTTTTATTTATAATAAGCTAGCTGATTTAGTTCTGAACTGCTTTTTTCATCGCAGCATCCGGACGTAAAACTCTGTAACGTACTTCAAAATCTTTAGGAACATAGAATACAATTGGTAATTTACTGTTGTATCTCATTGTTTCCGGCTTAAGCGTTACAAACTTCTTGGTAAGCTTCTGCCCCGGACAAGCCATTAATGTCCCTCCGGTTTCTCCTTTGGATTCTACTTCATAATAGTTGTATCCCCATCCCTGAAGGTCGTGGTCTTTCATTTCTCCCATCATGAAGTACTTATTACAGTCCAACATTTTTTCAGCCCCTACAAAAACCTCAACTTTTAAGTCGCTTTCATTTTTTGCTACCGGCAACTGAATATATACTTGTTTATATCCTTCTTTAGCTTTTGGGAACATTTCAATCTGTAGTTTTTCAAACTTTTCAGCTTTCTTTTGTGCGAAAGCATTTACCCCAGCCATCAATATCAATCCTGTAATTAAAGTTTTTGAAAATTTCATTTTATTTGGTTTTAAAATTCTAATTACTTCCATATAGCCAAAAATTATTCCAAAATCTGAACAGCCGTTCCTTTTGTATGGGCATTCATCTGTGGAGCATAATAATTCTGCATGGTAGTAATCCCGTTAGAGAACTTTCCGGATGCATTAGCCACTACGTCATATTCAAAAACATACTTCCCTTTCGGCATGTACTGGATATAAAAATTGGTAGAGGCATCTTTTGCTGACTGGTAATAGCCCAGATTATTTTTCCACTGATATCCTGACAGAGCATCGATAGGCTCAAAGCCTGCAGCACGCATATCTTTAATATGAATAAATTCCATAGCTCTGTCCGTATTCAGAATCATTCTTACCGTCACCTTATCTCCTACTTTTAAAGGAGTTTCAGGTGAAATTTTCTGAAGCTCTTCTCCGTTTACTGTTTTTACTTTTTTATACAGCTCTTTGGTTACGGAAATATAGTTTTCTGAAGATTTAATTTTATCAAGATCTTCATAATACTGCCAGAATAATCCTCCCTGAACAATTCCAGGACCAGGTTTGGTAACCGTCACACTAGCCAGGTTTTTATCTATTGCATCTGTTTTTACCGTTGATTTCACGTAGCCTGTTGCCTGAGTTTGTGGAACCAGTTCTTTTCCACCCCAAACAATGGTTGCTTTATCGCTTTCTGCACCGGTCCATGATTTTCCTGAATTTAACAGGGTGAAGATCACTTCTGAAGTTCCCCTTGAACTTCCCCATGAATTCACTTCTTTTTGAGTCACCAGCCAGATCTTCATTTCTTCAATCAATTTCTGATCATTAGGTTTTAGCTTATTGAAAGCCTCCAATGCTCCTGCATGGTTCACTACTTTTGAACTGAACCAGCCCCAGTCGTTTAGGTTCTGTTTCCAGTATACCCCTTGTGTTTTTGTATCTGTAGAGGTTTCTTTAAGATAAGTCATTAATTTATCCGATACATCTTTCAAACCATAGTCATTCATCAATAATGCTGCACGGTGAAGTCCGAAGAATGTAAAGTCTGTAATTTTTGCTGTCTTTGCTTTCTGTTTTACCAGTGATTTCAATGCAGCTCCTTTACCTTTCAAAGGATATTGTTTTTCCCAGTAGTTTCGGGTATCAAGATAATCCAGAGCCCAGTTATTCCAGATATCTCCATTCTTCAGATCATAATACTTGCTGATCTCATTATCAACATACTGAATCAGGTTGGCCACCAGATCCTTCTGTTCTGAAGTTTGATAATCTTTCACATTATCTTTTACCCATGCATTGATTTTTCCTAAGTTTTTAAGAATGTATAATGAAGTTCCGTACGAACTTGGATATCCTGCGTACCATGAGAATCCACCATCAGGATTCTGTAGCTTTTTGAAGTCATCCCAGTCCTGGTTAATAGAGTTTTTCATGGTATTGGCATCAAACAATAATGCCAGCTTCTGCATCTGCTCCCCTTCATTTTTACTTTCCAATACCCAAGGTGTTTCTTCCAATAACAATTGTTTCAGCTCCTGATTTTTTTCAAGATTGGAGTTTAATAATCCTTTGTTCTGATATTCTTCAAAAATAGTTTTCATTTTCGGATTGGCCTTGAAGATTTCAGAAGCCACTACATCCGCAAACCACTTATTGAAGATTACATCTGCAGAGCTGTTTGAGTCATTTTTCAAACTAGGAAGAGCAAACATAATTTCCCAGATCGGATTGGTAGTCAGTTCCAATGTATTGGAAACATTAGACGCCGTTGCGGACGTATTATTTTTAAGGTTATCCAGTACAAATGTTTTTGTTTCGCCTTCTTTTACAAAAACCGGAACAGCATCTGTCACCAGCATTCTGTTTGGCAATATTGCGATGGCCTGCTGTTCTCCGTCAGAATACGCTCCTGCTTTTGCCACGACCTTCAAAATAACAGAAGATATATTATCCGGAACTTTTAATTTCCATGTCAATGCCCCGTTTCCGTTTTCAGCCAGATCAAAATTCTGTGTTCCTGATACCACTCCAAATTTTGAAGAGATATTTTCATTGGTAAACGCATCTAAAATCTGCAGCTCCGCGGAACCATTCAGTTTTTTATCCGTTAGGTTAGATAATTTTGACTGTAAATTCAACTCATCCCCTTCTCTTAAAAATCTAGGATAATTTGGAGTAACAGAAAATTCTTTCTGTGTGACTACTTCTTTTTCCAGGGTAGCAGTTCTGGCATCTTTGGTATGTGCTAGGAACATCAGTTTCCATTTCGTAAGGGCTTCCGGAGAGGTAAACTCAAAGTTTACATTTCCTTCGGCATCAGTTTTAAGATCAGGATAGAAAAATGCGGTTTCGTTCAGGTTCTGACGAACAGGAACTTTATCCAAGCTTTCTTCTTTAGTCAAGTCGGGTGGAGAAGCATCTACTTTCGGAGCTTTTACCGGTTCCGGAACCACATTTTGAATAACTTCTAATCGTTGTTCCGCACTTGCCTTTCTCATCACGGCACTATTTTTGGCACCGGCAGCTCTTGGTGGTGGCGGTGGTGAATAAGCGCCTCCCACAGCATCTGAAGCTTCCATTTCAACCATACTGTTATAATATGCTTCCTGATCAAACCAATTAAACTGTGGAACTTCCACATATTTTCCATTGAAATATCTCAGCCTATTCTGATAACTTTTCTGTTGCAGGTAGTTTCTGACATCATAAGACGTAAGAACGCTAAAAGGTACATACAGTTTATTCCAGCTAAAAGCATTAGCCGCAAACTGATCCAGAGACATATCATACATATTGGCTAAGACCTCAGCATTTACTTTCTCTTTATCATTTCCGGTTACTTTTACCGTCCATTTTTCTTTTGCATTAGGTTCCAGCTTATCTCTGAAAGTTACGGTTTCAATTTTTAAAGGCTGTTCGGAATCTTTTATTTTCAAAGCTACAGTCTGGGTATTTACATCATTGAATGCAACCACCTGGAACTGGATATTCAACTGTGAAACTCCTTTATCTTTTGGGATATCAGCAGTATACTCTAATACTCCTTTTCTAAGCTGGTGAGTTTCTGAAACTGTTTTTCCTGATCCATCCTGAACAAAGACATTGACCCATGCATCAGGAACTGCAGAATATACATATATCTTTACTTTCTCACCTCTTGATACTTCATCTTTCGGAGCTATAACGGTCAGAAATGTTTTTTGTACCGGCTTCAAGGAGGTTTTGTCCCAAACACTGAAATATTGAGAAGATTTTATAGTGTCTTTTCCTTCAATATTGAAGAGTTCCAACTGATAATCTCCTGCCTCAAGCTTTCCTAAATCTAACTGAGTTGAAAGCTGAGCATTATCAGTTGATGCAGACTGTTGTTTTTCAATCAGTACTTTTTCGGTTTTCCAGTTTTTAATTTCATCGTTTTTATTAAACAGATCATGGGGAAATTTGCTGATAAATTCTTCTTTTGAATATTTCGGAAGGTTCTGTATTTCAGCTTTAAAATTATCCCTGAAAATCCTGTCTGGTGTGCTAAGTTTAGCTAACTTAACCTGGTATGATTTTTTAAGATTCTGTTCGTTATAATTTTTTGTTTCTGCTTTCAGGCTTACATTTTCACCAGTGAATGTATTTTGAATATTATCCGCTTTAATGTAATGAGAAACTGAAGCTACTTTCAGCTGGGTATTGGCAGACTGCGTTTCCCCATTGATGTCTGTCACTGAAGCATTGATCTCGTAATTATCAATCTGTATGCCCTCCAGTTTTTCATCTTTTTTAAGATCCAAACGAATGACAAATTCTCCTTTTTCATTCGTTTTAGCCTCTCCAAGGATAGAATTTTCATTGGTATCATTCTGTGGGTACCATGAGAAATACCTCCATCTGATATTATGTTTTTTGATTTCGTAATGCACCGTGGTATTGCTTAAAGCAACTCCCGAAAACATCAGTGCTTTTCCTTTCAGGTCTATGATCTGTCCGTATTTGTACTCATCTTTTACAGGATCGAAGGTAACTTCAAACTTAGGTCTTTTATACTCTTCAACCCTGATATCTTTATATCCCTGGGTTTCGCCGTCTGTTCTCAGGTAAAAAGTACCGTTCAGTTTACCTTTTGGAAGAATAAAGCTTCCATGATAAGATCCAAATTCGTTGGTGGTAAAGTCTTGTGAGGAAACATCCTGGCTATTGGTATCCACCAGCGTTATTTTCTGTTTCAATCCTGAAAGTACGGATTCCACTTCTTTTTCCAGCTTCGTATTGACTACTTTGAAATATACCGTCTGACCGGGTCTGTATATCGCTCTGTCTGTAAAGATCTGCGCCGTAGTACGGGATTGTTTGTTTGGATTATAGTCTTCCACATTTCCTCTGTTTCCATATACCTGCATGATCTGGAAATCATTAGTCTTAGGCTGTTGGATCAGGAAGGTTCTGTAATATTCATTGCTTGCAGTAGAAGGAAATTTAAAAACCCCTTTTTCATTGGTTTTCCCCTCTACTTTATTTAATGTTTTATTCGCTATAAATTCATAAAACACAAGATTTTCATTAGCAGCAGGCTGTCCATTTCCACTATTCACCAATTTCAATTCGTTGGAAAGCGGATTTCGGTCTGTTTTATTCTGATAGATAATTTTGTTCCCGGACACCAGGAAGTAAAGATTCTGTTTAGCATCTATATTTTTTAAGTCTGCTCCAGCTACGGAATACTCCACGACATACACCCCTGATGGAAGAGGCTTAATCTCCAGTGAAGTTTTGTGAAGCTGATAATCTTTAGGATCCGGAAGCTGATATGTTTCTTTTCTTACCAGATTCTTTTTAACCTTCTCAAATGCATTGCCGTATGAGCTCTGAATATACTGAAGCAGTGAAGTGAAGTTATCTTTTACTTCATAAATGTTCAAAGAAAACTCATCTACATTTTTATACTCTGCCATAAAGTGAATAGGCAGGTTGTTTTGGGTCTGCTGCTCATATTTAATGTTCAGCAATGGGTTGACAATTTGATTTTCCTTATTCTTAATATTCTCCAGAAACGGAGATTTTGGATATTCGCTTTTAGCCTGTGCAGCAACGGCTATGGCTTCTTTCGATTTTTTCTTGGCGATCAGTTCACTCATGATATCTTCCATGATAATCACTTTATAATCTCCTTCTACATTGGATTTCATAAGTCCCTGAAGCTGTTCCAGTTTATCTTTGCATTGATTGAAATTACAGTTTTCAACCAATTTTTCTTTCATAAAGTATAACTTTGAGTTCCCTTCATTCTGTGCAATCAGTTCATCAAAGACTGCATTGATTGATATACGGTTTTCTGCAAGTTCATTCTTTGTGAATATATTGTTTTCAGACAGAAAAGAGATCTTCTTCAACGCATACCAATCAAATAACGTAGGAAAATAAGCTATATTTTTAACCCCTGAAAAAACCTCTTTGTACTTTATTAAAGAAATCTTTTTCATTTCTGCCTTCTGCTGATCAAGTTCCTGATAAGCTTTGGTTAAATAATTTTTAAAATCCAGCTTGCTCCAGGTCTCAATTTGTAAAAGATCCTGGGAATTGATATTGGTTCTTCCGTCTATTTTCCAGGAGTTTTGATTATAATAATCCAGAAAAAAACTATTCAGCAGAACTTTGTACACCAACTTCTCTTCACCCTTCAGTTTTTCCTCTGTTTTCTGAAGTTTTCCAAAGAATTTTGAAGCGGCATCATTCTGATCGTCATCTACCGTTTGGTTTACAATACTGAATTCTGCCTTTAAAGAACGGATCAGCTGGAGTGCATTATTTTCTTTCATTGCCTGGTTTTGTATGTCTAAAATAATGGGAAGATTAGATTTGTAAGCTCCCTTCTTGCTGTTTTCAACAATTTTTTTCCACTGGGCATCATAATATTTTTGCGCAAAAGCCGGTGAAAAGCACAGCATTAGAAGCAAAAGCATAAATATCTTGGAAAATCTTTTCATAAATATTAATTTTGATAAATGAACATTTTAAAAATACTGAAAAAAACCGTCATAGACAGTCAAATTTATGTCTCTTTAATGGGAACTCTTTTTGCAGTATTTTTCATGAAAGAGCAAAACACATTCCGTTTACCTACAATTCTGTTAATTTTCATCACGTATTTCAGTGGATATCTGTACACTAAGTATCAATATACTAAGCATTTTCTCAAAATACTGGTTTTAAATGCTGTAGCCGGGATAGTCTGTGCTTTTTTAATCATTCATAATCACAATGAAGTAAGACTTCTGAAATGGTTTATTATCGTCGTACTTGGATTGCTCTACAACAGCTTTTTTCTGGATGTATATATCCGGAAAATCCCGTTACTGAAAGTTTTTTATGTAGGATTAGTCTGGGCATTGGTCAACTGCTGGCTTACCCTTCCTGAATTTGATATTCCTATTTTTCTGATCAGTTTTTTCTTTATCACAGCATTGGTTCTTCCTTTCGATATCCGGGATATGAACAGTGACACGGTAAAAACATTTCCAATGCTGATAGGGGTCCAGAATACAAAATATATCGCTTACGCTCTGGTATTTATCAGCACCCTTCTCGGAATTTTTCATCTTAAGCCTCTATACGCCGCTGCATTTTTCTTATCCGGCATCTTTACTTATATCTTCATCTATTTCGCTGATAATAAAAGAGATGACGCTTATTTTTCATTTGGAGTGGAAACCTGTTCTGCACTTCCTTTTTTATTTTTACTAATAATGGAGTATTTTTGACGAATGATTATCAAGAAACTCTCTCTTTACAATTTCAAAAACCATTCAGAAAAGAAGTTTGAATTTTCTCCACAGATTAACTGTTTCGTTGGAAATAACGGTGCGGGAAAGACTAATATTCTGGATGCCCTGCACTATTTATCGGTAGGTAAAAGTTTTTTGGGAAACACCGACCTCAATAATATTAAAAGAGAAGAAGATTTTTTCACCATTGACGCTGAAGTACTGAATGAAGACAGCGAAGATATCATTAGAATCACCCAGCCTAAAGAATCTAAAAAGGTGATCAAAAAAAATGATAAAAGCTACGACAGAATGGCCGATCATATCGGGTATCTTCCGAGTGTAATGATCTCTCCTTATGACTCCAACCTTATCTCGGATTCAGGGGAAAGCAGACGGAAGTTTCTGGATTCTATGATCTCTCAAACGGATTCTGAATACCTTTTTGATCTGATCCAATATCAGAAAACCATCCAGCAAAGAAATGCATTGCTAAAATATTTTGCTAAAAACAGAGTATGGGACAAGGATTCACTCGAAATTTATGATGCCCCTATTACCCAGTTCGGAACCAAGATTTTTAAGAAAAGAAAAGAGTTTGTAGAACAGTTGAATCCTATTGTACAGAATTTCTATCAGATTATTTCAGGAGGAAAAGAAACTGTATCGGTGATCTATGAATCTCATTTATTAGAAAAGTCTTTTGAAGAACTGCTAAAAGAGAGTATCGAAAGAGACCGGATGCTTACCTACACTTCAAAAGGTATTCATAAAGATGATCTTCTTTTTGAAATGGACCATGTTTTAATCAAAAAAATTGGTTCCCAGGGTCAGCAGAAGTCTTTTCTGATTTCTTTAAAACTAGCGCAGATGAGTCTGGTAAAAGAGCTCACCCATAAAACACCGATCCTTCTTTTGGATGATATTTTTGATAAGCTTGATGACACCAGGGTTTCCCAGTTGATTGAACTTGTTAATAAGGAAAGCTTCGGACAGATCTTTATTACCGATACCCACAGGGAACGTACGGAAAGTGTAGTAAAGAAAATTAACGAGGAAAGTATAATTTTTGAAATATAGTGGGATGCGAGATGCGAGATATGGGGTGCGAGGGTGAATTGCAGGGTTAAAAAATGAGATATGAAACATTCGGTATATTTTTTTGTCTTAACTTATTAAGCAAATGACACAAATGATATGAGCTACAGGAATCTGGACATTTACAAAATTGCAATGGATTTATTTTTATTTCCTCAGAGTTTGAAAAATTAAGAAATGAATATAATATACTAGGTGGAAAAATTAATGTATATAAAAAATGGGGTCAAAGACAACTGGAATGAAAATAAATGAGGGAAACAACTTTAAACACGGCTATTAATCTAAACCAAAAAGCTCGAAACACGAAACCCGCATCCCGACTATGAAAAATAAGAAAAAACGTGAATATCAATCGTCTGAACTTGTAAAATCTTTTGCCAGAATCTATGGTTTTGAGGACAAACTGGTGGCCTTTGAAATCAAAGATTTTCTGGAAGATTATCTTGATGCCAGCCTCTTTAATGAAATCAGAAGTGTGAATATTGAAAAAGGATGCATCATTATTAAAATTGACTCTCCCTTATTGAAAAACGATTTTAAAATGCGTAAAAGCTTTTATCTGAAAAAATTTCAGGACAAATTCGGAACAGATAAATTGAATGACCTTCAGATCCTATAATTCTTTTTAAGAAGAGAAGATAAACTCATAAAAAAATGCTACCTGAGGTAGCATTTTTTTTATTATTTCTATATCCTGAAACAGTTTAGTGTTCTTCAGATTTATTAGAGATTGTATTACTCATGAGGTCATCTGCCTTTTTATCTAACCCTGAGCTTAATGGCAGGAAGAATTTCAGCGGATGTTTAGCGAAATACCTGAATATTTCTTTATAGATCTCACTGACCTGCCCGAAGTTCATTTTTCTTGACCTGAAAGCCAGGAACATCGATAAACTAAAACTCACCAGGAAGTTGAAGAATCCGATCAGGAATACGGTAAAGAAAGACATCCAGAAAGTATAAGAATCTACTGAAAAATCTTTCCCGTAAAGTCCTAACGCAAAGTTTCCGGCAGCAAAGGTAATGTGTCTGATATCAAGGTCCAGTCCGAAGAACATTCCTACCGGAGCGGTTGCCCCAAGGAATACACCAAACCAGAAATTGGAGACAATTCCGGGCCAGTTTTTAGCATAATATTTTGATAGTCCTTTCGCAAATTTCTTTCCAAAAAAACTTCTGATAGACAAATTCTTGGCAATTCTTTCGGGGATCTGATAAAATACAGAGTTGTTTCCTATATTCCCTGAGATGATTCCTGAAATAAAAAGATAGAAACCGGCAATACTTGCATGCAGAATTGCTTTCGATTTGAAAGGATCGAGGTCTTTTAACAGCTTATCAGATCTGTCAACAGCAAGATTTTGGGAGAAAAAGACATCCAACCCATAAATAATGGCAAGGGCAATTGGAAAAGCCAGCAGTACATTTCCTACGAAGGCAATGAACTGGCTTCTGAATAATTTTGATACCAGATGGGCAAATTCCGCATTGTGTCTTTTACTGTTTCCTTCTTCAGACAGTACTTTTGTCATGGTAGCCGCCGTCATTGCAGGCTGTTTGGTAGCCAACGTAAATCCCATCAGGTAAATCATTACAAACCCCATCGCGTAGTTCATAGAGTACAGGAAAGCATGCGAAAAGTCACTTCCCGGGATATACCCGTACAGCATTTTCAATACGCAAAGTGCTCCTACAATGATTCCACCACCACTCGCTTTATAGAACATAGTCATATATTCTTTACGGGTAGAGGTAATATAATGGGTTCCAGCTTCCGCTGTGTGGTTGGTAATAAGATGGGAAATCAGCCTGGTACTGTCGTTGATCAGGTCTGCTATATTATTTTTATGGGATTTATAGTTCAGGATATTAAAGATCAGCTGCTTGGATTTGATCATCACATCTTCGTCTGTGTCGATAACAAGCAATTGTACAATTTCATAAATCCTTTCCGTCTGCTGACGGATCTTCAGCAATGATTGATTGATCTTTCCTGAAATACCATATTTAGCCGAATTTTTAAAGGCTATGTTTACAAATTCCAGGCATTGTTCTGTATAGATCTTGATCTGTTTATAGCGGCTGTCCTTGGAATGCAGCTGTAAATCAGGATCTGTTGTAAGGTCTTCCGCTAACGCCTCAAGCTCATTCTGAAGGGCAAGAAACGGATTATCCAGATTCCTGTACTGTGGGGCCATTCTTACCACTTCCACTTCCATAGCCATCCCTGTAACCCTCCAGGAAAGGATATTCATAGAGAAAATAAGTTCCTTTTTAATGTTGGGTTTGATTATAAAATCAGAGGCACCTAACATTACCAAAAACTCATCCATCTCATTTTCAGGAAGGTTGTGCATGTATCTCAGATCAGTTTTAGGCCTCAGACTGACATTATCAATCATATACCACACCGTTTTTTCATTTTCTACGGGAGGTAAAACCTTATTCAGGATCCTTTTTTTAAGCTCCGGAAAGAAAGCGTTTTCAGAAAGAATATTGGCTTCCGTCAGGGACAAATTGAAAGGCCTGCCTTTAAAAATATTGTGTATATAATTTTTAAAATTTTCAGCAAAATGCGGATTGCTTCTGAGAAAGTTGAGCACATCAGTAAAGTCCGCCTTTTTAATACTCTCTAAAAACTCTGCAAACGGTTCTAAAGAAAGGGTTTCATTCTTAAAAGAAAAGTATTTTTTAAGAACTGACTCAAAATTTGTGCTGGAATTAAAGAATTTCATTAGTACAAAGATACTGATACTATTTCAAACTCACATTCCTCATCTGTCTCATGATCCAATTATGTTTCTTTCTTAAATAAGGGGACGGGTTTTTAGGATCATATTTTTTGGGATTTGGCAATACCGCAGCAATCCAGGCTGCATCTGAAGCGCTTAAATCTTTGGATGGTTTTCCAAAATAATACTGAGCGGCAGCTTCTACCCCAAATACTCCCTGTCCCATTTCAATAGAGTTCAGGTATCTTTCAAGGATAATATCTTTGCTCCATACTTTTTCAATGATAAAAGTATACACGGCTTCCAATCCTTTTCTCACCCAGCTTCTGCCCTGCCAAAGAAAAACATTTTTTGCCGTCTGCTGGGAAATGGTGCTCCCTCCTCTTATTTTTTTGCCCTGTTCATTATGCTTCATTGCTTTTTCAATCGCTGTATAATCGAATCCGTTATGATCAAAAAATTTCTGATCTTCGGAAGCTATTACGGCTTTTTTCACATTATTTCCCATTTCATCATAGGAAATATAATCTCTGTGTAACTTTCCGTACTCAAAAATCCCTCCTATCTGGGTAATGGTAATAGGCGGATTGAAAAATCTGCCCCAAATGATAAAAACTACATTCAGAACAAGAACGATGAAAATCAGCTGTTTAATTTTTTTCCACATAAGTTATCGTAAAAGGAAGTGCAAAAATAAGCAAATAGTCTGAGTTAGTGCAACTCTTTCATATAGGTTAGCTGATAATCCGGCAGAAGTTCAGGATGGAAGATTTTAATGCAATCTTTAAGGATAAGATCTGCTCTTACTACTCCACTTTCAAAGAAATCATTGGCTTTCTGTTTTTCCTTTCCGGCAATGGTATATACTTTTCCTTTATTGAATACATCCAGTTTTCCATAGAAAGCATTCATTTTCAGCATTTCTTTTTTGGAAGCATGGCTTCCGGCATTCACCCAGTACTGTACGCCGTCTGTTTTTGCATATACTTCCTCAAAGCTCATCGTTAAAGCCTTTTCATCCTTATTATCTTTTAAGATATAGGAAGCATTGGCATCAGCAATATAATGGGCAACAGAAGTATTCCCCCCGGGAAGGTACCAAACATTGCCATACATTTCATTGGCTAGGACCACAGGTTTTTCTTTTGCCTTTAATGCCAGCTGTTTCAGCTCATTATAGTTTTTTTCAACTTCCTGGTATTTGGCTTCCGCTTCTTTTTCTTTTCCTAGAAATTCTCCGAAAAGTTTTATATAGGCTGTTTTTTCCAGGGGCTGCTGTTCCATATATTCATCCAGAAATATCACCTGAATTCCATTACTTTTCAGCAGTTCATAGGTATTATCGAAACTTGCAATATGATTGGTAAAAATAGCATCCGGTTTCATGGAAATAATCTTCTCCACATCATATTTCTGCTCGCTTCCCACATTTTGGATCTTTCCTTCTTTAAGCAGGTTCAGAATCTTTTCCGAATAAATATACTCCGGGCTCGACACTCCAATGATTAAATTTTCTGCTCCAAGTGCTGAAATATAGCCCGCCATACTTGCATTCAGCAGGATTATTTTCTTAAAAGGAGTTTGATTTTTATTAAAATTATAGGTGAAATTTCCCGATTTCAGCTCCAGAGCCCCATCATGTTCCTTAAATTGGGTACGACTGGAGATAGAAGTCCAATCTGAGGACGAAATTTTTGGTTCTCTTTTACAGGCAATTAGCGAAAAAACCGTGAATAGGAGTAAAATTCTTTGTTTCATCTTTCAAAGAAAAGAAAAAAGTGCTATATTTGCAAACCCTTAAACAACAAGGTAACAACGGCCTCGTGGCGCAACTGAATAGCGCATCTGATTACGGCTCAGAAGGTTACAGGTTTGAATCCTGTCGAGGTCACAAACGACAATATGCGCAAATTTAAGACAATTTGCGCATATTTATTTATACATACCTCATATTCAATTAGTTAACTTTGATCAAATTAAGACTTTCATTACAAAAACACTATTTCAAAAATATCTTAATTGATTCCACACAAAAACGAAATGTGATTGAAAATCAACAAATTATATTTAAATTAATAAAAGTTTAAAAATTTTATCTGCGATGACCTAACAGGATTCGAACACCAAAAATTCACAAAAAAACCACATATTTTTCGCTAAATAGTTTTCAATTGTTGTTCAAATGCAAACAAGGAAATTTCCTTTAGAAAATGATTTATCTTCTCATCATTACCTAAAGCTTCTCCCAATCTTGCCCCAGATTTTTCTAATTTTATTCCAAATATTATTTTTATAAATTCCGGTAACATAAACATATTCAAAGTATTTTCATCAATAATTACTTTCTCAAAAAAAATAATCTTGCCAATCTTTGTTTAGTTAAACTATTCTTGATTTTTGAGATGTATTGTGTCTATTTAAAGATAAAGAAGGCGAATGTAATTATTCATCCGCCTTCGAAATATAAGTCTAGAAAATAATATTTAAAAAATCTGACTAATTAAGCTTTTCCAAATAAAGCTTTTTTAAGTGCTAATGCACCCTGTTCGGAAGAAAACTTTATTGCTTCTATATGATCCAGCGGGTTTAATAATCCATAATCATGGATAAATCCGTTATAAGTCTGAATAGTTGTTGGTACACCTGCTTCATCGAGCTTTCTGGCATATGCTAATCCTTCGTCAAAAAGTATATCATTCTCCGCCAATTGTACTAATGCTGGTGGCAATCCTTTTAACTGCTCTAAAGAAGCGTTGAAAGGTGTTGCATAATACTCTTTTCTTGTTTCGAGATCGGGTAAATAGTTATCCCACATCCATTTCATCAATGGGGCAGTCAGGAATCTTCCTTCGCCATATTTTTGCCAAGATTCACGTGTAAAATCAGCGTCCGCTACAGGCCACAATAATAATTGAAATTTTATCTCCGGGCCACCTTTATCCTTAGCCATATGACAAAGTACCGCCGTCATATTCCCACCTACGCTATTTCCGGCAGCAGCCATATTTTTACCGTCTACTCCGATTTCAGCGCCATTTTCTGACACCCATTTTGTGGCAGCATAGATCTGATTGATCGCTACAGGGTATTGAGCTTCCGGAGATGGTGTATAGTCAGTAAAAACAGCAGCAGCTCCGCTATTCACAACCAAATCTCTAACCAGTCTTCTATGAGTAGGATAATCACCCAATATCCAACCTCCACCATGCGTAAACATAAATACCGGAAGGTTTTCCGAAGTTGAGTTTGCAGGTTTAACAATATGAATATTTACCGTAATACCATCCTGTGTAATTTCTCTTTCTGTCTCAATGATCCCTGAGTAATCCACCTCTACAGATTTTTGGGCATCCACTAACACCTGTCTTGCCTGCTGGGGTGTCAAGGTTTCCAAGGGACTCCCCCCACTGTTATTCAATGCATTTAGAAATTCTCTGATCCCCGAAAGGATTTGCGGATCGTTTTCCGCTTTAATGTTTGATGCCATAATTAAAATTTTAATGATTAATTATAAATTTATTTGGCTTATACAAGCCTGAAAGTATATTATTTATCAAGTTCTTTAGCAACAACTTGTGCCATTTCTTTTGAACTGAAGGGGTTTTGTCCTGTAATCAGGTTCCCATCCACTATAACATTGGACGTCATGGGAATACATGCTTTTTTCAGATCTGCACCACGTTCAACAATTGAAGCTTCAAGATTAAAAGGAACCTCCCTTTTTCTTCTGGCGATGGTCTCCTCGAACCAATCAAACCCAGTCATTGATTTTCCCGTAATCAGATAAGTTCCGTCTGAAAGCTTTACATTAATCAATCCTCCCACTCCGTGGCAAATAGCAGCAACCATTTTTCCACTTTCGTACTGCTTTCTGATTATATTTTGTATAATAATATCATCGGGGAAATCATACATGGTCGCATGACCACCTGCGAGATATACACAATCAAAATCTTCATTTTGAACTTCCAGCAAATTCCTTGATTGATTGAGGTCGTTCATAAAAGCAGTGTTTTCGTAATATGATCTTGAAATCTTGTCCAATACAAGAGGTTTTAAGCTCTCGGGGTCAATGGGAACGTGTCCTCCTTTAGGACTTGCTATAGTGACCACCCATCCTTTTTCTTTTGCTGTGTGGTAGATATGGGTAAGCTCACTCAACCATAGACCGGTTTCTAAACCACTTTTATAATGTCCGGTATTGGTTACAACCAGAAGGATTTTTTTCATTTTATATTTTTTTTCTGTCATTTAAAGTTACTGATAAATGAATGGACATCAGTAACCAAATCATGGAAGATTGTAACCGAATCTCTGCTAGAAAAAAATGATGGATGTAGAACCGCATTCCTTAGTTATCTCTTTATATATATTTCGTTAAACGGAACCCTACAGCGTTCACCCCAAATTCCTTCATTCCCTTTTCTTATTCCACAGGAGACGACCATATTAACTTCTGCTCCGCTAGGTAGGCCCAATACTTTTTTTAATACCTTGCTATCAAAACCTTCCAATGGACAGGTATCATATCCTTCATTTGCCATGGCAATCATAAAAGTCTGAGCTGCCAACGCACAGGATTTATGAACCACCACTCGCATATCATTCTCAGACACCTCTCTTGTAATGGTTCTGAACACCCCTATAGTTCCTGTCAATAATTTTCTAAAACTTCCCAATAAGCCAAAGAAACGTCCATATAATAAGGGCATGATCTTCCCATAATATAATTCTCTGTCCTTGATCCGTTTTTCCTGCCGCTCAACAGGACTATTGCGTCTGATGTTTCCTTTTTCAAAATTCAGTACAAATTTTGCCCTTTTGCGAAACAGATCACGCCTTGTGACAAAAACCACGATCTGCGCTGCTGTTGAAGTGGCAGTCTGATCCAGACAAGCTCTGGAAACCTTAGATAACAGATCAGTATCTGTGATGTGATGAAACTCCCAAAGCTGCATATTGGAACTACTTGGAGCTAAAGCTGCCAATTGAAGGCATGCTCTGATTTTTTCATCCTCTAGAGCTTTTCCCCGATCATAGACACGTACAGATCGTCTAAAGTCCATTACTTCTGATAAATTCATATCAATTATAGTTTTTACAATATGATCAAAATATCCTGACAAGAAATTAAAGTTTCTTGTCTCTAAACTGCTCCTTCTTAATTTGTGCTATTCCTTCTCTATAGGTAGTGACCTGAAATTCAGGAAAACGTTTTTTGAATTTTGTATCATCAAAAAGATTATCATACGAATATCTCGGAAGCAATTCCAATAGTTCTTTAACCTTAGGATTGAACCACGAACCTATCTTGAAAAGAAACTTTGGAACTACGTTATGTTTAAGCTTCTTGCCATAGATCCCGGATGCTATTTCTATAAACTCTTTATATGTCGGATGACTTTTGTCAACCGGCAGGTGCCATGTCTGACCGTAAGCATCAGGGGTATTTCCAATTAGCGCTGTGGCACGGCTTGCATCCGGTGTCCAGATCAGGCTTCGTTTTTTACTGTCACTTAGAGGAACTTTTAAGGTTTTCCCTTCTTTTATGTTATTAAATACTAAGGTGTTGGTAATACTCTGAGTTTTACCTGGACCATAAAACTCAGGTGCCCTACAGATTACCGCTTCTAGTGCTCCTGACTCAATTTCTTTCAACACCATATCTGCCATCTTTCTTCTTACCTTTGCTTTTCTTCCAAGCGGACTAAAAGGAGTATTTTCAGTAAGGTTCCTATCATCCTGTGGATACATATAAGTATTATCAAAGAATACCAGTTTAGTTCCATTGATTTTACAGGCATCAATCACATTTCTGAGAATCAATGGAAACTGTTGCTCCCATAAATCTGAACTGATCGGCAATCCAAGTGTAAAATACGCAATTTCACTCCCTTTTACAGCTTCAATGGCCTTCTCTTTTATGGATAGATCAGCTGAAAAAACCTCATCGGTATCATTCACTTTGGTAGCTTCACGACTCACGATCCTGATTTCAGAGGTAAAATTTCTTTTTAACTCTTTTGCCAGTTCCTCACCAATCTGTCCGTTGGCACCTAATATTGTTTGCATTTTTTTCTCTTTTAAATTTATAGTACAAAATTCGGCCATATCAGCCACAAAAAAGTATCCCAATCCATGGAGGTTGTAACATAATCTCTGTTACATCACCTTTTTTATCCAGTGCATTTTTTTATCGGTATAGGGCGGATATTTCAGATCGGGCTCGCCCCAGGTAGCTTTGTCTATAACTGATTTTTGGTGAGAAAATGCAAGGAAACCGTATTCGCCGTGATAACTTCCGATTCCCGAATTCCCAATGCCGCCAAAAGGGAGATAATGGTTGGTAATATGCATCAAAGTATCGTTGATGACACCACCGCCGAAAGAAACCAGATGGAGAAGTCTTGTTTTTTCTTCTTCATTTTTTGTAAACAGATAGGCTGCTAAAGGTTTTTCTCCTTCAATGATCTTCTGCAAAATCTCATCATAATCGGTATAGCCAATGACCGGAAAAACAGGCCCAAAAATCTCCTCCTGCATTACGGCATCGTCCCAAGTGATATTATCCAAAACCGTAGGTTCGATATATAGAGTTTCTTCATTGGTTTTGCCACCATAGAAAATTTTGTCTTTATCGATAAGCGAAGAAACACGTTCGAAATTCCTTTTATTGATGATGCTGGTGAAATGCTCCGCACCATCTGAATAATTGAATTCCTCCAGCTTTTCTTTTATCAGCTGCAATAATTTCGGCTTCACCGATTCTTCTACCAGAAGATAATCGGGAGCAATGCAGGTCTGTCCACCATTTATAAACTTGCCCCAAACCAAACGCTTTGCAGCGACTTCCAAATCTGCCGTTTTAGTAACGATAGCTGGAGATTTACCGCCTAATTCAAGGACAACCGGAATAAGATTTTTTGCAGCGGCCTCATATACTATTTTTCCCACTTTCGGGCTTCCGGTAAAGAAAATTTTATCCCAGCGGAGTTTCAGAAGTTCGGTTGTTTCAGGAATCCCACCTGCCACCACATACAGATAATTGGATGGAAAATTATGATTAATTAACTCCTCTAGCAGATTCATTGTATTTTCCGGTAGCTCGCTGGGTTTCAGTACGCAGGTATTTCCCGCCGCGATAGCGGTAACCATGGGCAACAACGTGAGCTGTAAAGGATAATTCCATGCACCGATGACCAACGTTACGCCCAATGCATCGTAATAAATATGACTGTTCCCGGGCTGCAAATTCAATGGTGTTTTTACTTTTTTAGGTTTACTGAGCTTATCCAGATTTTTAAGAAAAAAATCGATTTCATTATAAATAAGATTCAGTTCCGTTAAAAATGTATCGAATCTTCCTTTTCGAAAATCTTTATAAATCGCATCGTACATACGATTTTCATTTTTTTTCAGAATGGTTTTCAGCTTTTTCAATGTTTCCTTACGAAAGGTTATATCTTTTGTATGATGTGTATTGAAAAATGCTTTTTGTAATTGAAATATTTTATCAAAATCCATTGCTTTAAATTTTAAGGTTGATTGAATTATTTTTTATCTTCCTGTACCAGTTCAGGCGTATATAATGCTGCCTGAAACTCCGGCTGGTAATCGTACTTAACCAGTTTATTTAAACCTAATGATCTGATAAAAGTTGACAAAGGACCATCAGAAAGATTTAATTGAATATCTTCAGCACTTTTGCTGCTCGCTTTCTTTATGGCACGAACATCAGTATAACCATGTGTTAGCTGACCTTGTTTATTCAGATTGATGAAATTAGAACGCGTAATTTCCGGTGTTGATGCAGAAACATCCAGTTTTTTCCCTGCCATCGAAAAGTCAAAATTCCCTTTTTCATCGTAATAATTAAACGTCAAACTATTACCCTCGTTCGTGTAATTGATAGGAATCAGCCATTTGGGCAAATTGTAACCGTAAACACCTCTCACTCTTGCCAACTCCGTATCTACCGGAAGTTTCAACACGTATCCCCACAGGTTCTTATCATTCAGCTCACCCATCAGCGAAATCAGTCCCCAATTGCTTCTACCCGGTTGTGTGGTTACAATAGAGATGGACAATTCGTTATAAAAATCGTTATCGCAGTAATGGTAAGCGTAAGATGTAATAGCTATCAATCCCTTGCCGGGCGTATAGGAAATTGGTTTTACCAGACCTTTAACCTTTTCCGGAATCAATTCCTTTATTTTTGACATATCCGCCGTGTAAATAGCTGTAATGCTGCTGTTACTGTAATAGAAGTTAGGCGAATAGGTTGTAAAGCCTACTTCTTTTTTTTGTTTTTGAATGGTTTTGAACCAGCTCAGATCAATATCAGGTCTTTCCTCTGCAACGATATCCATAGGCGAATTTGAATGAAATCTGTCAAACAAACCGCCTTTCAGTACAGGCATCTTCTGCCCCGCCAGTTCAATGAGTGTATCCTTATCAGTAGGATTATTGGTTTTTGGTTGTACACTTTCCTTATTTGAAGCTGTATTAACGACAGCTTTACTTAGGAAAAAGCCAGGGGCAAAGAGTAGGATTATAGCGATAATTACTGCGATTGCCAGAATTTTTAATTTTTTCATTTTAAATCGTTTTTTAATGTTGATTATTATCTATGATTTTAGATTGTGCTATTTGTTTATCCAGTTCACGTACCACGACTTTTGCCATTTTTTTAGAACTGAAAGGGTTCTGTCCAGTAATTAAATTTCCATCGACAACAACCTTTGAGGTCATCGGGATAAGTGCTTTTCTGTAATCCGAACCCTGGTTCTTCAAAGTCTCTTCAAGATTGAAAGGCACTTCTTTTTTTCGGCCGGCAAGACCTTCTTCAAACCAGTTATAACCAGTTAGTTTTTTATCTTTGATCAGATAATTTCCATTGGACAATTTTACGTTAAGCAAACCACCGACTCCATGACAAATGGCGGCCACCATTTTTCCACTTTCATATTGATCACCAATAATTTTTTGGAGCATTTTATCATCGGGGAAATCATACATTGTTCCATGTCCGCCTGCCAGATAAACCACATCAAAATTGTCATTTTCCACCTCCTTAAGGCTTCTGCTATTTTTCAACAATTCACGGAAGGAATTGTCATCCCAATATTTTTTAGATATCTTATCCAGGGTAAAAAATTTCAGGCTCTCTGGATCTACAGGAACATCACCACCATTGGGACTTGCAATGGTAACATCATAGCCTTTTTCTTTTGCTGCCTGATAGATATGGGTCACTTCACTTAACCATAGGCCAGTAGGATAATTCCCACTTGCATACATATTGATATTGGTAACAATAATTAATATTTTAATAAGATTCATTGTATAAGTATTTTTATACAACAAAGGTCCAAAACATCCGATGAGTTATTGTAACCTAAATAAGGTAAGTTGTAACAGAATCTCTGTTTTATTGATTTATTTCAAACACCAAACCCAATAAAAAATAAAAAAAGATGGGTTGTAATAATTACCACCCATCTTTTCAATATTTATTAATATTAATGCATTCGTTAAATTAGAGTACTTTTTTCATTAATTAAATGAGGCTCTGAATTCCAGAGGTGAAAAAGTAGTACGGTTTTTAAACAGACGGTGAAATGATTGTGGATGCTCAAACCCTAAATGATAAGCGATTTCTGATACAGACAATTCCGTTGTTGACAATAATTCTTTGGCTTTCTCTATCAATCGGTTCTGAATATGCTGCTGGGTTGTCTTTCCTGTCTGAACTCTGAGCATATCGCTTAAATAGTTGGCACTTAGATTCAATTCACTTGCTATTAAGTGAACAGAAGGTATTCCATTGACTACTAAATTATCATTCTTGAAATAACCATCCAGTAAGTTTTCCAACTTTGTAAGTAAATCATTATTCGCCTTTTTTCTCGTTAAAAACTGACGGTTATAGAAACGGTCACAGTATTTAAGCAAAAGCTCAATATTGGAAACCAGCAGATCCTGTGTAAAATTATCCATATTGCCTTCAATTTCATTTCCAACGTTATGAATGATATCCATAACAGAGGTTTCTTCTTTTTCTGAAAGGTGCAACGCCTCATTGGTCGCATAGGAAAAATAACCATAATCTTTAACCTGCGATGCTAAAGGATATCCCTGAAAGAAATCAGGATGCACTACCAAAACAAAGCCCTTTACACCATTCAGAAGCACATCTTCAAATTGGAGTACCTGATGAGGGGCAATAAAATACATGATCCCTTCATCAAAGTCATAATACTGTTGTCCATATCTGCACTTACCTCCCGCACATTCCTTTTTCAATGCAATAACATAAAAATCTGTAGTAATTGCACTTAGAATCGTTTCCGGTTCCAGATTGACATCATCAAAATTGAACACACTAATCAGTGGATTCGACGGTTTTTTCAATCCTAGAAACTGATGCAGGGCATTAATTGACGAAACCTTTTCTGGAGTTTTCATATTTTGATTTTCTGATTTATACATAACTAATTTACTGCTTTTTTTTAATTGAAGTTTGTTCATTTCTGATTTGTTCAATCCCTTCTCTGTAACTTGTTGTGTGAAATTCCGAAAAACGACTTCTGAATTTGGCATCCTCAAACAGATTATCAAAAGCATACCTTGGTAGTAATTCCAATAATTCAGCAAATACTGTACTGGATTGTGCTCCCTTTTGGAATATATATTCCGGTACTATTGTAAACTCAAATTCCTTTCCATAAATTTCAGATACCAGACTGATAAACTCGGCATAAGTGGGGTGACTATTATCCACGGGTAAATGCCATGTCTGCCCATATGCATCAGACGTATTTCCGATCAATGCCGTGGCACGGCTTGCATCCGGTGTCCAGATCAGACTCCTTCTCTTATCTGTACTCAGTGGAATTTCAATGGTCTGCCCTTCTTTGACTTTATTAAAGATCATTGTATTGGTAATACTCTGTGTCTTACCCGGACCATAAAACTCAGGAGCACGGCAAATTACCGCATCTATCTGTCCTGAGTTCATTTCCTCCAACAACATTGCTGTCATTTCTTCTCTTACCTTTCCCTTTCTGCCCACAGGGGCAAATTCAGTATCCTCGGTAAGAACTCTGCCATCCTGTGGATACATATACGTGTTATCAAAGAACACGAGCTTAGTTCCATTAATCTTGCATGCATCTATTACATTTCTGGTAATGAGAGAGAACTGCTCCTCCCAAAGAGATGTACTAATAGGCAATCCTAATGTGAAATAAGCAATTTCACTGTCTTTTACAGCTTCAACCGCATTTTCTCTAATAGATAAGTCTGCAAGAAAAACCTCATCGGTATCATTTACTTTTTGTGCATTTCTACCAACAATCCGGATATCTGAGGTAAAGTTTCTCTTCAACTCTCTTGCCAGTTCTTCGCCTATTTGACCGTTAGCTCCCAATATTGTTTGCATATTACTTTACGTTTAATTCTTTACTATCTTTATTTAGATCTTTCTGTTAATTCAGGAGTATACAGTGCCGCCTGGAATTCCGGCTGATAATCATAACGCATTAGTTTACCAAGATCCAATGATTTGATAAACATGGATAAAGGCCCATTGGTAAGATTGAGCTGTACGTCTTCCTTCTTTTTGCTGCTTGCTTTCTTAATCGCTCTGACATCAGTATAACCGTGAGTCAGTTGGCCATTTCTATCCTTGTTAATAAAGTTTGAACGGACAATATCCGGCTGAACATCTCCAATAGCCAGTTTTTTTCCTCCCATCGAAAAATCCATTTTCCCGGACTCATCATAAAAGTCGAACTTCATCATCTCTCCTTGATCACTATATTTCATTGGAATCAACCATTTCGGCAGATTATATCCCACTACCCCACGAACTCTCGCCAGTTCTGTGTCTACAGGAAGCTTCAGAATGTACCCCCAAAGATTTTTATTCTTAAGCTCCTTCATAAGGGAAAATACGCCCCAATTGGTGGAGTTTGGCTTCGTAGTTACAATAGAGATAGATAACTCATTATAGGAATCATTATCACAATAATGGTAAGCATATGCTGTGATTGCAACCAGACCACGTCCAGGTGTAATTGAAATAGGTTTCACAATATCACGAACTTCTGCTGGGATTAGCTTTTTTAGCATTGTCATATCAGCAGTATATATTGCCGTTATACTACTGTTACTATAATAGAAATTAGGAGAGTATGTTGTAAACCCGACCTCTTTTTTCTGTTTTTGAATAGTTTTAAACCAGCTCAGATCAATTTCAGGCGCTTCTTTTTCAACTACTGACAAAGGTGGGTTTGAACGGAATCTGTCATAAAGTCCTCCCTTTAAAACAGGAACTTGGTGCCCCCCTAAATTGATGATTGTCTGGTTGGATTTGAGCGTGTCCATTTTACTATAATTTTTATTCCGTTCAGAAATTGAAACATTTTTGTCCGCAATCTGCGAGTTAAAAGAAATTGTGCCTTTTACATCGATAGCTGCCATACCATTGGAATACATACCCATACTGGCAGTTATAACTAACATTTTAAATGTGTTCATACTATATTGTTTTAAGTATGACAAAGTTCTAAAGACTGGAAACAAACAGTGTATCCGAATTAAGATAAGTTGTAACAGAATCTCCGATAAATAAAAATGGGTAAGCTCTAAAAAATTCAATACAAAATATTAAAAATTGTCAACAGGATTCAAATCAAAATAAAATAAACATAAACAATTAAATATCAATCACATAAACACGAAAAACATTCAATATCTTTTAAAAATTGGTTCGATGTTCCAACCAGCAAGTTCACCATCAGCCAAAAGGCGCCAACTGAAAACAGTTGGCGCCTTTTATTTTACTTACTATAAGTATTTCCTATATTACGAATTTCAATAAGCCCAACATACAAAGAAGCTATTACTATCGAAAGTAAATTCTTAAGCAAGTAGAAACGCAGTCTTTGACTCTGGGTTGTTGTAAAATGGGAAATTTTTTTTCAATGGTTGTGTATTATTATATCTTTACCAAATCTTGCATTTCGTAATAATTGATTGCTTTTTCTTTAAGTGGATTGGTACTCCATTCTTCCCATTCACCTGTGTATGGATTATATCCACATTTTAAAGGTTTTGAAGTATCTAAACCTTCAGAATGAGTATGAGTTCTTTCTGTATAAGCTCTACAGTCTGTACAGATATACCGAAATTCACAATCTTTGCAAACTTCGATGCTGTCTTTAGTTAGGTTCCAGTATTTTTTGAAATCAGGATGGGATAATGCTTCTTCTAAGGTAATATCTTTAATATTCCCGAAACTTTGAGGCATGGAAGGGCAGTTTCTAATGTTACCTTCAGAATCTATGGAAATTTTTTTGTAGAGACAGGAGTTGTGGCTGTTGGATAAAGTATATGTTTCGAGATTAGAATTAAAATATTTTGAAGAAATCAATCCGCAACTTTTTTGATTTATAATTTTATCTTCAACATAAATTATAATTCTATTCAAATACTTTTCTTGTTTATATTTATCACATCCAAAATAAATCAATCTATTAATTTTATCATTTGACTTAATAATGTTTTTATTTAGCAATCTATTTTCTAATTTCATTTTATAAGGTAAGATGATTTCAATACCTTTTAGAGTTGTTCTGGATAGATTATTCAAAAATTTAAAAAACATATTTACATCAATTACATCATAACATCTGATTTGTAAATGTTTTATTCTCTTGGTATCAATAAATTGTGCAATGTGAACTGAATCTTCAAGAAAAAAAGATTCTTTACTTAAATCAATTATTATACTAGAAATTGGTTCAGCAACCTTATAATTTAAATTTAAAGGAATGAGTTCTTTTATGATTTGGGTATCTATGAACCCTATTTCATTGACTAATAAAAAATTTAAATAATCTTTTAAGTATTTTTCATTTTCTTTTCCATAGCTGTCATAAATTTCTTCAATGGAAAAATTTGGAAATTCTTCAGTGAGTAAAGTATAGAGAGAATTTGGAATCAGGTAATAATTATTTCTTTGTACATCGCAAATTATACTTCTTGTATGCCCATAAGTTACCAGGCAACAAGCAAATCTATTAAAATAAGTCATCTTAGTATTATCATCTAAAGGATAGGAGTCTGGTTTTGAAACATATTCCAATATTTCTTTTCTAAAATTAATTTCTATACAAGAGGTTAGAAATAAAACAAATCATATTATCTTTCACAATTAGCTGATAATTTTAGATATAACTATTCTAGAACCTTCAACAATATACCCTCTCGTTTGATACAAATCTGAATTAGAATACATCATTGCCGGAATATCACCCAATTTTTTATCTGATAATTCCTTTTGTATATTCCAATAAGGAAGAGGAAGTTTTTTATTTTTTAATTTTGTTGTTATTTTCTTCATAATTTTTCAATATATATAATGCCATTTGTTCTTCTAAATGATAATTACATGGTTTGGAAACCATTCCAAACTGCCCTACAGGATTTATTTCAAGAAAATAGTACTCATCATCTTTTGAGACTATCATGTCTATCGAGCAAGTTTTCAGATTTAATTCTTTAACTAATTCTTTTAACCTTGATTCTATCTTTACCGGTAGTTTATAGGGTACATTTCTGTTGCTTTTCTTATAATTATAATTTCTAAAATCCACCTTGGTTTTATTATCATTTTGAGAAAATATAGCCATAGAATAAAAAACATCGTCTATATAGAATATCCTAAGTTCAAATTTTTTATCTATTTTACTTTGAAGTTTGGTAGGAAAAATATGGCCTTCATTTTTAATTTCACTTACTTCACTTGTATACATCATATAATGAGAATCATTATCAAAAAGGGTTACAGCATCGCTTATAGGCTTTGTAATCAGACTTTTATCTGCTGCTAATTTGTTAATAATTTCTATTTTGTTGGTTATATAGGTGTCTGGAATATTCAGACCATGTTTTTCAGCAAGTTTAAGAGTTTTCAGTTTATTTAAACTTTCACTGTATGTATTGATCCAGACTGAATTGTCTAAAAACGATTCTAAAAACCTGTATATTGTTCTTAATTCGGAGAATAAATGATTTTCCAGGGTTTTGTTATTATGAAATTCATTAAAAATTTTAGGCTCAATATTTAGAAAGTCTTCATCAAAAGTGCGTCTAAACCAAATAGTATTTACAATTTGATTATCTATTTTTTGATTATTAAAATTAAATTCGGAATTGGAAATATCAATATAAAAGTCTTTACTTAGTAAATCATCACCATTTATTCTAACTATTACCTCATCGTCTTTTTTATGATGATACAACCAGTTTAAAACATTATCTGTTGTATTCTCACCGTAATTTTTACTAAAAATAATTATCATAATGTCAATCTTAAAATTAGGCTATTCGTAATAAATACAAATAGCCTATTTTAGTTTTTACCTTAGATACTAATCATATTTAACGGTGTCATTAACATAATAGGTTCCGTTATAGGTATGGTCAGCTTTATAACTATCTTCTCCAATACCTGTTTCTGGGTCTAATGCCTTTCCTCCTTTTACTGTTTGCATTTTAAATTTTTTCAGCTTTAAGCTTTCTAACTTCTTTTTCATAAAATAATTTTAAAAATTTAATAATAATTTTTGCCATACAAACCCTGACATGGGTTGATGCTGATCAGCGTTTTATATTTCTGTACTGTACACATACAAAAAGACACTTTCTGGTGTCATATTTTTCAAATGTATCAAACATAATTCACACAAAAAAGTAAAAATTATAGCTTTTTATAGCCTTTAATTTTGTGTTAAAAAAAATATTCTATACTTTCGTTTCACTAATTTTTTTTCACAAAACCATGAACAACAAGTTAATTGCTGCACGAAAAGCAAGAAAAATTACGCAGGCAGATATTGCAACTTACCTTAAAATAAGCCAGACCCAGTATCAAAAAAGAGAAACAGGAAAAATTAAAATTTCGGATCAGGAATGGAAAGATATTGCCAGGCTGCTGGATGTTTCTGTAGAAGAAATTTTTGAAGAATATACCAGTCAATATCTTGTATTACAAAAAAAAATAGAAATCCTAAAACTACAACTCAAAGCACTAAGTTTGGGGAAGAATATTTAGAATTTAATTGGGCTCAAATGAATCAAATCATCAATAAAAGTGTTTGAAGATAGGCTCGTCTTGATCACAAAAAGCCAGAAGGAACCAAGTAAAGACAGTTGGCAATTTTTTTATTACTTATTACAAGTTTGAGATCCTGAATCAAACACAAAATTTGAGAAGATTTTTTAGTATTTCTTTTTGTATATCCTGTCTCTCTTGTCTACTTTACTCATTCAATAATCGCTTTAACTATTTCAAAATAAGCCGAAAGTATGGCTGTATTGGTAGGTACAACAATACAACTTTTAGCATTTGGTACGAATATTTTTAGGATAAAATCATCGATACTTTTTTAAGCTTTCCTATTTAAATATTAAATTGCACCTACGTTAAAAAACCATGGACAAATACAGCTTTTTGGAAATAGCAGCATTTATAGGAATATTTTTGGTGCTGTTTCTCGCCTTATTTTTATTGACTGTAAAAACTAAGCACAAACTTGCAAATTGGCTTCTTGCTTTTTTTCTTTTTACAAATGCCATAGATGCTTGTAAATTTTTGATGCGTGATTTTCCTGTTAATTTCATCAACCTCGAGGCTTTTCGCTGGAGCATTAACTATTTGGTTCCGGCATCATTCTACCTTTATGTATTGTCCGTTTGCTTTTCCAACTTTCGATTAAAACCGAAACATTTATGGCACACCATTCCGTTTATTGCGTTCAATTTGTATATGGCGTATGGGATTTATTTTGAAGATAGAGCTTCGAAAATAAGCTTCATAAATACAATGAATCAAACGCCTATCATGCAATTTTTCTATTTTCTTTTTGAATTTCTATTTCAGGTTTATTTTATTGCTTCATTGCTGGTTATCAGAAAGTCTAAAACCGTCTATCTCGAGAATTATACGAATCCAAATATTTCTATCCTAAATGCACTTTACAAAATAACAATTCTCTATTATGTCTTACATTTCTTAGTACTTATCAGATGGTTGGTTACTTTTATCTTTGGTTTGGGAGAAATCAGACAATGGATCGTAACCCTTGATGGATTTGCATTTTTGTTTTGTACTTGTTGGTATCTATTTGTTGCGTTAGACAAACCTGAATTTTTCAGAGGTGTTAATTCTCTATTAAAGCCGATCTCAGATGTTGCCCCGAAACAAAAATCATCTCCCATCATTGATGACGAAAAAAATAAGCAAATCGAATTCTTAAAAGATTTTATGGTGGAAAAAGAGCCCTACCTGGATTCTTCGTTAACGATTCAGGATTTAGCAGAACAATTAAAAATACCCGTAAAAGACTTATCGACTTTGATTAACCTGTATATGGACAAACACTTTTTTGATTTTGTAAATGAATATCGAATTGAAAAAGCCAAAGAAATACTAAAAGATCCTTTGCAAAAAGAACTCACAATTCTGGAAATTTTATATCAAGTTGGGTTCAATTCCAAATCGTCGTTCAGTACTTCTTTTAAAAAATATACAGGAACAACACCAACAGATTTTAGAAAAAATCCAAATTAATCCATTTTTTTCTAAGAAATGGGTTCGACTTTTTTTAATCGGTCGCGTACTGAGGCCTTTTAAAGCATCTTTGCAGCAAATTATAAAATCAGAATCGATTATGAAAAATTTCCTGCTTGCATTTCTCGTGCTTTTATCTTCAAATACTTTTGCACAAAAATTCACATCCAGCTCAAATAAAGAAAAAGCAAAAAAAATCGATTTGATTATTGGTAAATATCACGACTACAATCTTTTTAACGGAAGTGCTTTGGTTGTTCAAAACGGCGAAATTATCTTGCAAAAAAATTATGGAAAAGCCGATATGAACTGGAGTATCGAGGCAACTTCTGACACCAAATTCAGAATTGGTTCCGTAACAAAACAATTTACTGCAATGCTGATTATGCAATTAAAACAAGAAGGAAAAATCAAGCTGGATGACAGAATAAGTGATTATCTTCCTTGGTTTAACAAAACGGCAGGAAGCAAAATTACCATTCATCAATTGTTAACACATACTTCTGGCTTGCCAAATTACACGGATTTCCCTGATTTTAAAACTAAAATGGTTTTCGAAAATTTGTCTGGGAAAGATTTTGCCATCAAATATTTCAAAGATAATTTAGGATTTGAACCAGGAACAAAGCATAATTACTGCAATACGGGCTATTATCTATTAGGATTAATTATTGAGGAAATTACCAAGAAACCTTATGAGAAAGTTCTTCAGGAAAAGATATTTGATGTCATTGGAATGAAAAATACAGGAATTGAAGATCCAAAAGAAATCATTTCAAAGTATGCTCAAGGCTATGATTTTGATTACGATGGTTATCAAAAAACAGATTACATTAATATCAAAACTGCGGTGTTTTCTGCTGGCGGAATGTACAGCACAGCAAATGATATGCGAAAATGGGATGATGCTTTATACACGAATACTTTGCTGAATGACGAGAACAAAAAAATATATTTCACGCCAAATTTAAGTGATTACGCTTACGGTTTGGTTGTTCAGAAACATCAGAATTTTTAGGTTCTGGAAAAGACATTACAACAATGGCACATAGCGGCGGGATCAATGGTTTTTCCTGCAATATTGCCAGAATTCCAGAGGAAAAAATATACGTAATCTTGCTTGATAACACTAGAGCAGGTAAAAGAGGCGGACAATTGGAAGCTGTTATCGATGATGTCTTCGGAGTTCTATACAATACCAAAGTTAATTTGCCTAAACCATTAATTATCTTCGAAGTTTATAAAAAAATGAAAGCAGAATCAGTAGAAAAAGGAATTGTTTATTTGAAAGAACTGAAGAAAAACAAATTCGATTCTTATAATTTTAATGGTTTTGAAAATGAATTGAATAGATTAACATACAAGTTTTTGGGTGAAGGAAAACCTGATGATGCATTAAAAATTATTGATTATGCCGTTTCAGAATTTCCAAACTCGTCCAATATTTATGATACACGTGGCGAGATTTATTTTAATAAAAAAGATTATAACGCTTCGAAAAAGGATTATTTGAAAACATTGGAACTGAACCCTAATAACGATAATGCCAAAGAAATGCTTTCAAAAATCAATCAAATTCTATCTCCAAAAAACTAATTAAAATGAAGAACCGATTTTTCTTATTATTAGCAGCTGTTTTATTTACAAATAATCTTTCTGCCCAGACGTTAAATCATTCCAAAGAAACAAAGAAGACATCTCAAAATTCGACTGAACAAAAATCAGAAATCAATCAAATTGATTCCTTGATGACAACATCCTATGAAAGGGGTTTATTCAATGGAAACGTCCTTGTCGTTAAAAACAATACGATTGTGTATCAGAAATCATTTGGATTTACCGATGAAACGAGGCAAGCTCCTTTAAACAATAAGTCAATATTCAATATTGGCTCTATTGCCAAGGAATTTAATGCTGTTGCCATCATGATTTTAGTTGAACGTGGTCTTCTTAATCTTGATGACAAGGTATCCAAATTTAATTTAGGATTACCAAAATGGGCAGAGATAGTTTCTATACGCCATCTGATTAATTATGCCAGTGGTATTCCCCCAATTGAACAATTAAAACCCGAAAATGATGCGGAGGCGTGGAATATTTTGAGAAGTAATGATAGTCTCCTCTTTGAACCTGGCACTAGCTACAGATATGATAATGGCAATGTATTTTTGCAAAGAAGAATAATTGAAAAGGTAAGCGGAATGTCCTTCCAGCAATTTGTCATTAAAAATATAGTTAAACCATTGAAAATGACCAATTCAGTATTTGAACCAACATTTGGTTATAAAAACAGAACCTCTTGTTATGATATGGACCATGTAAAATGCCCGGAATTGAAGTTTATTAGTGGCTGGCTCTGGGTAGACATCCATGATCTGTATAAATGGATTGAAGCGCTGAATTCTAATCGGTTAATATCCAAAGAATCCTATCATACTCTGTTGAATAATCCATATGCAAAAGATGAAGGTGGATCACTTGGCAGATACTTTGAAAAAGAAGACCTACAAAGACATAATGGGGTTTCTTATAAATTTGAATCCATCTTTTTAAACGATTTAAAAAATAATATAACGATAATTCTATTGTCCAATAATCTCAATAAAGTTTGGGATTTAGGGCATATTATTCACAATGTGATGCTAGGAAAAGAATATGAAATTCCTAAAAAATCTGTTTATCAAGCGATAAGAAAGGAGTCTCTCGACAACGTAAATAAGGCGATAGAGACCTACTATTTACTCAAGAAAAATGCTAAAAATGAATATAGTTTTGAGAACCCGGGAGAACTTAATAAGTTAGGATATGAATTATTAAGACTCGGAAAAAACAGTGAATCCATAACAATATTTAAATTGGCTACCACTGAGTTTCCTAAAGATGCTAATCTTTTCGATAGTTTAGGAGAAGCTTATTTTACAGATAAGCAATACAACTTAGCATTAGAGAGTTATAAAAAAGCAATCAGTCTTGGTGGAACTAACGGTAATGCTGAAAAAATGATCGATAAAATCGAAAAAGAAATAGGAAAGTAAATTTTCAAATCAAATTTTAAACAAAAAAATCCCGTTAATACGGGATTTTAATTTCTGATATTTAAATTTATTTGATCTCTACAGGAACTGAGATTTTATCCCAATCCATTGTGAATCCATTATTGTTTATCTTATACACTAAAGCTTCCTGTGTTGCTGGTAAAGCTTTTGTTTTAACATCAACACGTAAAGCATCTTTAGATTCTTCGTATTTATAAGCGCCCCACTGTTTTGGTTCTTTGTTAAAAATCGCAGTCCAGGTTCCGCTTTCTTTAGGGATTAAGAAAAAGCTGTATTTACCTGCAGGCAGCGGTTTACCCTGAACGGTAATATTTTTATCCGTTTCGAAAGTAGTTGCTTCATTGGCACCCGCACGCCAAACTTTATTATAAGCTTCCAAACCACCCCAGATTGTACGTCCTTTTACAGAAGGACTGCTATAAGCAATGGTAATGTTTGCATCTTTAATTTTTCCCGTAGCAGTAGCCGGAGGGCTGGCCGGTTTTTTAGTGTCCTGTGCAAATGCATTCATGGAGATTGTCATTGTCGCAACAAGGACCGCAGCAGATTTAATGATGGTTTTCATAATATTTTTGTTTATTTGTATGTTTACTCTATTTTGTTTACGAATTTACTGCTTTCGGCTTATAAAACAATAAACCAATTGCCGAAAATATAATTACCGCCGCAGCACCGATTACATTAAGCCAAAGGAAAGAAACTATATCGAATTTATAAACGGCAATAACCGCAATTTCTGATAATATTGCAGCAATAAATACATTGGAACCGCCGATTTTTTTATAGTAAAAGGCGACCAGAAAAATCCCCAATATCGGACCGTAGAAAAGAGAACCCAATACATTAACCGCTTCAATAAGAGACCCCATTTGAGTGGCAAACATGGCAACGCCGATTGAGAAGATCCCCCAGGCTAAAGTATGCAGGCGACTGTACTTTAATTCGGTGGCATCATCAGGAATTTCTTTTTTAAATATCAAATGAACATCTTTTAATGAGCAGGCGGCAAGGGAATTCAGCGCTGCAGAAATTGAACCCCAGCTGGCCAGAAAAATGACTGCAAACAGTAAACCGATCATTCCTACAGGCAAAGTGTTTTTTACGAAATACAGGAAAATATAATTGGTATCCGTTTTCTCGGCATTATAGTTTGAATGATTGATAGCTTCCTCTACCCTGCCGTGAAGGGCTTTTACCTGGGTTTGTGTGTTTTTAAAATCCTGAATTGTTTTTTTGAGTTCGGGAGAATGAGTTTCTTTCAGTTTTAAAATCTCTTTCGATTCTGCATTAAATTTTAACTGTAGATCCTGATGTTCTTTTTCAAAAACCGCGGCCTGTTCAGGTTGTGTTTCCTTTAAATGTTGATAAGAGCGTTCGTTAAAATAAATAGGAGCCGGTTTTAGAGAAAAGAAAGCAAAAAGTAAGGCACCGATCAGGAGAATCGCAAATTGCATCGGAATTTTCACCAATCCGTTCAACAGCAAGCCCATTTTTGCATTGGTATTGTCTTTCGCAGTAATATACCTCCCGACCTGACTCTGATCCGTACCGAAATAAGAAAGTGCCAGAAAAAAACCACCAATTAAGCCGCTCCAAATATTGTATTTATCTTTCCAATCGAATTCTGTGGTGATTACATTGAACTTTCCGGATTTTCCCGCCAGATACAGCGCATCGTTAAAACCAATTCCATTCGGCATATTCTGAATAAGCAGGTAACCTGCAAAAGCCATGGTTCCCAGAATAATGAGAAACTGTAGTTTTTGGGTATGAGCGATCGCTTTTGCACCGCCAACATAGGTATAAATCAACAGAATACCCCCTGTTAAAACATTCGTTAAGTAAATATTCCAGTTTAAAACGCTTGATAAGATGATACTCGGAGCGTAAATGCTGATTCCTGTTGATAAACCTCTGGAAAAAAGAAAAAGCAGTGAAGTGAGCACCCTTGTTTTTTTATCAAAACGGTTTTCCAAATATTCATAGGCCGTATAAACATTTAAACGCTGAAAAATCGGAATGAAAGTGATACAGATCACAATCATCGCCAAAGGCAAACCAAAATAATACTGCACGAAACGCATGCCGTCTGTATAAGCTTGTCCCGGTGCCGACAAAAATGTAATGGCACTTGCCTGTGTAGCCATAATCCCTATCAGCACAATGTACCAAGGCATTTTATTATCTGCTTTCAGGTATGATTCGTTGCTTTTTTGGCCACGGCCGATGAATACGCCGTAGACCACCACTGCAACAAGTGTAAAAATGAGAACTGTCCAATCTATATTACTCATGCCCAGGATTTAGTAAACCAATAATAAAATGCGATCTGCAATACTAATGCAACAGCTAATAGTATATACCAGATATTCCAATTTTTAAGTTGCTTGTTCATCAGTTTTTCTGTGCAGATAAAAAGTTAAAAAATAAACGTGTCGCTCCCACATTTCCTGCAGGCAGCTGTCTGAAAAATGCCAGCGGTGTATAAATAAAATTACCCTTCCCGTATTGGGCATATAAAGTTGATCCCTGCTGTGGCTCTTCATCCGTATCGTGCATTTCAAAAAGCGGTTCATACGCGGCATCCCATTGGGTAGGGAAATAGGCGCCACGTTCCTGTACCCAGCCTTTAAAATCATCAGCCGTAATTTTGTTCGGAAAGCTCAGTAATTTATGTGTTGGATTTAAAAACCTAACCGCAGCATTTTCTTCGGTAACCCGTTTATTGGCAATACTGAATTTGTACATTCCCAATTGGTCAACGGTGGTATCCTGGTTCGTGTTATACTGCATCACCAAATTACCTCCGGATTTTACATAAGACCATAAAAAAGGCATCCAGCGGCCCAGTTTCTTCTCTGTATTATTGGCACGAACACCCAATACGATAGCATCGTATTGTGACAGCTTGTTTTGACTAGCATTTCCAGCAGTTTCATCTAATTTGCCATAAAAATCTTCGTCTTTCAAAACATCTACCTGAATCCCTGCAATGCGCAGAAACTCAGGAATAAAATCGCCCGCACCTTCTATATACCCCACTTTTTTAACCTTCGCCTGAATATCACCTTTCATTACAGCTGCCGTTGCAGGCGAAAAATATTGTAAGGAGGGTAAATGCGGGTATTGAATTAATACTTGTTTTTTATTATAAGTGACTCCATCTGCCACAAAATTGGCATCCAATTGCAAGCGGGATGAATGTATTGCGGCAAGCTTAGTTTTTGGAATAACGTAATCGATGGTCGTATCTTTTCCATTGAGCGAACTTACATCAGCGCCGCCTAATCGCTCTCCGTTATACATCAGGTTGAGAATACCTTTAGTATACGGTCTGTTAGAATTGACCTTAACATTTACACTCAAATGTACATCTTCATTTTCTTTGACCCAATACAATGGTTGTGTAAATTTCAGTTCCAATGCAGGAACAATGCGCAAGGCTTCTACCACATCACCACGCACAGGATCTAATTTCTTGAAAGATAAAGGAAGTTTAACCTGAAAATTTTCCGAACCTATTTTTAAACCAAGCAACACATTCAGTGGGGATTCTGCCTCAGGCAAACCGATTAAAGTATTATTCGGAACAGAGAAAGTTGCGGCATTCGTGGGAGGTTTTGCCAACCAGTAAGGTTCTGTGAGTGCGGCATCTGCAGGAATCTGAATATCATGCTGAATGGTAATTAAAGAATCTTTTGATAGTTTTCTATTGAAGCTTTCTGATTGACTTAGCCATTGTACATTTTCTAAAACCACAGGATTTGCAGCTCTTGAAATCAGATTTAACCTGAAATTGTAATGATCCCCGGCAACAGCTTCAGCCTGATTGGTTACCACCTCACCCATAAACCCGGCACAGCTTAAAATAATATTGTCAAGAGATTTAATTTTATCCTTTTTCAGGTCTGCATCTTTTAGCGCCATGACCTTTTTTCGCAAAGCAAGCAAAGCAGGCAAGCTGCGGTCTGGATTATTGAAATTGAAAGCGGAAATAATTTCATCTAACGATTGGTCAATATCAGCGTTTCCTTTTGAAGTCCAGGTTTTAACTACTCCGTCAAAAAGTGTTGCTTTTGCAGGTTCGCCAACAACATGGGCAAAATATTCAGTTCTGATACCGGCTACAGACTGTGTTCCTGCACCCTGGCTTTTATGTAAACTTCTGCTTAATCCTGCCAATTCACCATAGCCCATTCCCAATTGCGCATCATATTGTCCAACGGTAACTTTCAGTTGATTTTCAGCGGTCGTATTCACTCCACCAAAGCGGAAAGTATTCCACAGTACACGTTTTGGCTGCCATGTATTAACATATTTTAGTTGATCTGGGAAAGCCGTTTTATCGCCTGCCAGCTTAAAAGCTTTTTCCGCCACCACAGCCGAAGCCGCATGCTGTCCATGACCTGCCGCAGCAGTAGGAGGAAAACGACAAATGATAACATCCGGACGGAATTGACGGATGACCCAAACTACATCCGCTATAATACTCTTTTCATCCCATTGTTTAAAGGTATCGGTCGTATTTTTAGAGAACCCGAAATCAATCGCCCTGGTAAAAAACTGTTGGGCACCGTCTAACTTTCTTGCCTCTAAAAGCTCATGGGTTCTGATTAAACCCAATGCAGCACCCTGCTCTGTACCTAATAAATTCTGCCCACCATCACCTCTGGTTAAAGACAGATAGCCTGTTTCTACATTTTGATCGTTGATTAACCAGGAGAGTAATCCTGTATTTTCATCATCGGGATGAGCCGCAAGGTATAAAACTTTAGGCAGCTGTTTAAGTGTTTTGAGTTCACGGTAAATTTCAGATGATTTTGAAGGTCGAACCTGTTGGGCCGAACAAAAAACCGTATAAAATCCTAGGATAAATACAGTGCTTACTTTTTTGAACATTTAATTTTACTTTGCAGAGCAAATATAAGTAAATCATCTTTCTTTCAACCTTAAAAGAATTAAACCGTGAATTTCACAAAAAAAGCTGTTTATTTTTTTTCATTAAACCACAAAAGGCACAAAAGTTCTTATTTTTTAGACACTTTAGTACACTTTAGAAAGTTTAAAAAAATACCGCATAACTAAGTTCACATAAGATGAAAATCTTTGATTTTCAAAAAAACTTTAGTGTACTTCTTACACACAAAGTATATAACTTAAAATAGCTTAAGTGTTTAAAAAAATTTTGTGACTTTTGTGGTTATGCTTATTTACCCGTAAGAATTCTGAGATCTTTTGGAATTATCGGATCAAACCTTATAGGTTTAGTCCATAAACTTTTTTATTAAACCACAAAAGACACAAAAGTTCTTATTTTTTTAGACACTTTAGTACACTTTAGAAAGTTTAAAGGAATACCGCATAATTAAGTTCACATAAGATGAAAATCTTTGATTTTCAAAAAAACTTAAGTGTACTTCTTACACACAAAGTATATAACTTAAAATAGCTTAAGTGTTTAAAAATCTTTTGTGACTTTTGTAGTTCAGTTTATTTACCCATAAAAATTCTGAGATATTTTGGAATTATCGGATCAAACCTTATAGGTTTTTAATATGCGTGAGCTCTAAAACCTATAAGGTTTAGTCCATAAACTTTTTTATTAAACCACAAAAGTTCTTATTTTTTTAGACACTTTAGTACACTTTAGAAAGTTTAAAGGAATACTGCATAATTAAGTTCACATAAGATGAAAATCTTTGATTTTCAAAAAAACTTACGTGTACTTCTTATACACAAAGTATATAACTTAAAATGGCTTACGTGTTTAAAAATCTTTTGTGACTTTTGTAGTTCAGTTTATTTACCCATAAAAATTCTGAGATATTTTGGAATTATCGGATCAAACCTTATAGGTTTTTAATATGCATGAGCTCTAAAACCTATAAGGTTTAGTCCATAAACTTTTTTATTAAACCACAAAAGACACAAAAGTTCTTATTTTTTTAGACACTTTAGTACACTTTAGAAAGTTTAAAGGAATACCGCATAATTAAGTTCACATAAGATGAAAATCTTTGATTTTCAAAAAAACTTAAGTGTACTTCTTACACACAAAGTATATAACTTAAAATAGCTTAAGTGTTTAAAAATATTTTGTGACTTTTGTGGTTACGTTTAAACAGATTTTACGTATGAATCAGAGTTTCAGGGAAAATAAAAACTCCTTATGTTTTTCTAATTGTATTCCGCGTAAGATAGATATAATTAAACATACAAAATGTTGCTATCGCCCCGAAAGTATGCCATAAAAAGTGGGTTCCGAAACTCAACCATTCCCATTTATCAACGATACGGAAAGTGAGTGCGAGAGCAAATGATAATAAAGCAAAACCTACCCATTTGCCAGCTTTCCATTGGGTATAAATCAAATAACTTAGTACTGAAAAAAGGACAAATGAAGCCATGATTGCATAATTTACGTTGATAAAAAGAGAAGTCTTATCTACCAAAATCCAATTTCTCAAGGCAAACATGAGTATTATATATACGAGAACCATTACCACAGCATAGTACCATCTGATGCTCTGCGCTAAAAAATAAAATCCGGCAGACAAACAGAGCAACATAATGGGCATCCAATCCATCATGATAAATACCGGCCATTGTCTGAATGAATGATAAACAGTTCCCCCTATGGCACCAATATATAATAACACCAGGCAGTAGGTTAAAAAAGGATATTCCTTAAAATTACCCTTTATTTTAAGGGTCCAAAAAATGGCTATGGCTAAAAATAATATAGCAGTTACTGCATTTAATGGCTCAGGGAAAAACTGGGCCATATCTGTTTCTTTATATAACATGCCTCCGTCCGGAGGTAGTGGATTTATTGGCATTGTCTTTTTTTATATTATATTTATATACTTGTTCTAAATATAGAAAAATTATGTGTTAAATAGATTGACAAAACGTTATATAATGGACGCTCAAAAAACAGGCACGAAAATTTCGTATTAGACTTTTGGATTACAATATAAACTGAAATATGAGAATTGCAATAATCGGTGCTCACAAAGTCGGTAAAACCACATTGGCAGAAGAACTTCTGGAGAACCTTCCCGGGTACACACTTGAAATAGAACCCTACTACCAGATGGAGTCTTCAGGGTATGAATTTTCAGAAGAACCTCATCCTGACGATTTTCTTGAACAATTTAATTATGCAGCCCAACTGGTCTTCAAAAGCGGAGATGATGTCATATTTGATAGATGTGTCATTGATATCTTAGCTTATCTTCATGTTCTTGACTCTGGTCGAAATATCCAGTCTCTCTTTGAAAAAGTTCAAACCATCATCGATGAAATTGATGTTTTTGTTTTTGTCCCTATTGAAGAACCCGATCTGATATCCAACCATCAGATAGAGCTGCCAAAACTCAGGCATAAGGTTAATGAGTTACTTTATGACTGGATTGAGGATCTTGGAATAAAGGTCATTAAAGTAAGCGGAACTTTATCGAACCGAAAAGATCAGGTGCTGACCGGAATTTTATCCTAGGATCTAAGGTGAGTAACTTCTGTAAGGCTTAAAAAAGGTTACAGGTTTGAATCCTGTCGAGGTTAGTTTAAGAGACCATCATTGACAGCTGTTACCCCTTAAAAAAATCAGAGCAGAAATAATCTACTCTGATTGCTCTTTGAATAACAAGTATTGAATGCTCTTCATCGTCTCCGCTCTCCGAAATCTCCTGACTTTGGAGCAAGTGTAAAGGAAATAATCTTATTTACTAGCTCAAACTCGGGGGACCTTGCGCAACAGAGACAATAAAACACAATATTTGAAAAATGATTATTGACAATCATTTCTCGTTGATTCGTCGAAGCGCATGGAAAAGCATAATGCTTCATCAGCGACAAAGTCGCATCACTTTGCCCAACTTACAATAAAGCGGAATTATTCATCAACTTTGCGTTAATCTTTGTAATCAAAAAT
>NZ_JAESIT010000021.1:0-78065 GCF_016756935.1 Chryseobacterium sp. KMC2 | reverse complement strand
CCTTGGTTGCAGGAATTACCGGATCCTCTTACTAGAATGTCTTGGGATAACTACTTGACAATTTCTCCTAAAGATGCAGAGAAATTTGCGATTGATAACGATCTTAATGCAAGAATGCAGTTGGATGGTTCTATCGTAAACCTTACTGTAAACGGAGTAACAATAAAAGATGTTCCTGTATTCATTCAACCTGGTCAGGCAGAAGGATCTGTAGGTCTAGCGCTTGGTTATGGTAAAAAGAACTCAGGAGCTACTGCAGATACAGGGGTAAATGCTTATCCATTATTTGATGGTTCTAACCTGGCTCTTTCAGGAGTTAAAATTGAAAAGACAGGAGAAGATCACGAATTTGCAGGTATCCAGCTTCAAAACACCTTAATGGGACGTTACGAAATTGCTAAGGAAGTTCCTTTAGCTGAATTCATCAACGTACCTTTTGATGACGAGCACAAAGGATGGAACAAGCCTTTGGAATACCACACAATCAGTGGAGCACTTCCAGCAAGAAAAATTGACCTTTGGGATGCTTTTGATGATACAGATGGTCCTCACTTCAACTTATCTATCGACTTAAACTCTTGTACAGGTTGTGGAGCTTGCGTTATTGCATGTCAGGCTGAAAACAACGTTCCTGTAGTAGGTAAAGAAGAGGTAAGAATGTCCAGAGATATGTATTGGTTAAGAATTGACCGTTACTATTCTTCAAGACAGAAAGTAGAGGTATATGAAGGATTAAAAGAAGGAATGGCTGTACCAGAATTATACGGTACTGCTTTCAATAAAGAAGGAGGTGCATTAAATCACCCTGCAGACAATCCGGATGTAATCTTCCAGCCTGTAATGTGTCAGCACTGTAACCACGCTCCATGTGAAACTGTATGTCCGGTAGCGGCTACTTCACACGGTAAGCAAGGTCAAAACCATATGGCTTACAACAGATGTATCGGTACCAGATATTGTGCAAACAACTGTCCGTACAAAGTAAGACGTTTTAACTGGTTTACGTATAACCTAAATGACAAGTTCGATTTCAACATGAACAACGATTTAGGAAGAATGGTACTTAACCCAGACGTAGTTGTAAGAACTAGAGGGGTAATGGAGAAATGTTCACTATGTATTCAGGAAACTCAGGCTACTATTTTAGCAGCTAAGAGAGACAACAGAAAAGTAACAGATGCTGAGTTTAAAAACTCTTGTGCTTGTGCTGCTGCTTGTTCTACTGGAGCAATGACGTTCGGAGACATGAATGACAAAGAATCTGAAGTTAGAGATTTATATTCTAGCAACAGAAGATATTATTTACTAGAGGAGATCGGAACCAAACCAAACGTGTTCTATCATACTAAAGTAAGAAACAGAGTAGAAAAATAAAGTTTAAATAATAAATAGGTAAAAAATGTCAGGACATTACGAAGCTCCGATAAGGGAACCTCTGATTATTGGTCACAAAACTTATCACGATATCACAGAAGATATTGCACGACCTATCGAAGAAAGAGCAGGTAAATTATGGTGGATTTCATTATATGCTGCGCTAGTTCTATTCATCTATGGATTCGGCTGTATCGCTTATACTATCGGGACAGGTATTGGAGCATGGGGGCTTAACAGAACTATTAACTGGGGTTGGGATATTACCAACTTCGTATGGTGGGTAGGTATCGGTCACGCCGGGACCCTAATCTCAGCAGTATTATTATTATTTAGACAGAGATGGAGAATGTCTGTAAACAGATCTGCAGAGGCGATGACGATCTTTGCGGTTGTACAGGCAGCAATCTTCCCTGTAATTCACATGGGTAGAGTTTGGGTTGGATACTGGGTATTCCCTTTACCAAACCAGTTCGGTTCTCTTTGGGGGAACTTTAACTCTCCTCTATTATGGGACGTATTTGCGATCTCAACTTATTTCTCAGTATCAACTGTATTCTGGTTTATGGGATTAATCCCTGACTTTGCAATGATCAGAGATAGAGCAAAAACTCCTTGGACTAAGAAGATTTATACTTTCTTAGCTTTCGGTTGGGGTGGTAAAGCAAAACACTGGCAGAGATTCGAAGAACTTTCTTTGGTTCTTGCAGGTTTAGCAACTCCACTTGTATTCTCGGTACACACAACGGTATCTTTTGACTTCGCAACTTCAGTTATTAAAGGATGGCACTCTACAATTTACCCTCCTTACTTCGTAGCTGGTGCGATCTTCTCAGGATTCGCAATGGTACAGACCCTATTGTTGATCGCTAGAAAAGTTTGTCACCTTGAAGATTATATTACCATGTATCATATCGAAATTATGAACATCGTAATCGTTTTAACAGGGGGTATGGTAACGGTAGCCTATGCTACTGAATATTTCATCGGATGGTATTCTGGATCAAGATTTGAAGACTTTACGTACCTTTCACCAGGTGCTGCAGTAGGACCTTACTGGTGGGCTTTCTGGTCATTGATTATCTGTAACCTTGTTGTTCCTGCATCTTTCTGGTTCAAGAAAGCAAGAACCAATATTATCTGGACATTCATTGTTGCATTGATCATTAACATCGGTATGTGGTTTGAGCGTTTCGATATCATCGTTATCAACCTTTCAAGAGATTACTTACCAGGATCTTGGACTATGTTTAAACCAACGATCATTGATGTGGGTGTATACTTAGGAACAATCGGATTCTTCTCTGTATTATTCTTATTATACGCAAGAACATTCCCTGTAATTGCACAGGCTGAATTAAAATCGATTCTGAAAATTTCAGGTGAAACTTATAAAGCAAAAGAAGGAGATGAGCACCACTAAAATTGTATACGGACTTTATGCTGACGACGACGATTTAATGAACGGCGTTAAAGCATTCAACGATAAAGGAATCAAAATAAACGAAGTATATACTCCGTTTCCGGTTCACGGACTAGACAAAGCTTTAGGATTAAAGAAAACAAGAATTTCTGATGCAGCCTTTCTATATGCTCTTTATGGTGTTACTATCGGTGCTACGGTTACCTGGTATGTAATGAACCATGACTGGCCTCAGAATATTGGTGGTAAACCAGCTTTTGACTGGGCACACAATATGCCGGCATTCGTAGTTCCAATGTTCGAATTAATGGTATTCTGTGCAGCTCACATGATGTCTTTAACTTTCTTAGTTAGAAACAAAATGTATCCAGGAGCTCCTGCTCAGAACCCGGATCCAAGAACTACTGATGATAAATTCATGATGGAATTTGTAACTGAAGATGTAGAATCTGTAAAACAGTTACTTATTGAAACTGGAGTTGAAGAAATAACTGTTAAAGATGCTTAAAATGAAAAAGAATGTATTAAAAATTACAGCAGTTTTAGGTTTAACTACAGTTTTACTTAACTCTTGCGGACCAAAAGACAATGCACCATTGGTATATTTCCCGGACATGTATTTCCCGGTAGCTTATGACCCATTGATGAAAGCTCAGGATGCATACTCAGATCATGAGAATGAAATCCCTGCGTTTGTAAAAAACAGCTTTGCAACAGGTCTTGCTCCCGTAGAAGGTTCAGTGGCTCAAAATAAAGACGGAATCTTTGAAGAAGGTTTACTTCCTAAAAATGTAGATCAATACAATGCAGGATATGACGCTTCCAAGAAGATGACAACTTCTCCTCTTAATCCGGCAAACGCTGATAAAGATATTGAAAGAGGAAAAATGTTGTTTGACCGTACTTGTGCTGCATGTCACGGAACAGGAGGTGATGGACAAGGTCCAATCGTACAAACAGGTGCTTTCTCTGGTGTACCGAACTATGCTGATAGAGAAATTACTGTAGGATCTGTTCATTATGTATTAACAAACGGTAGAAATGCAATGGGATCTTATGCGGGACAATTGAACGCAGGAGACAGATGGAGAGTGGCAATGTATGTGATGAGTGCTTTCAAAAAAGGAGCAGCAGCACCGGCAGCAGCTACAGCAGCGGCGCCAGCAACTGAAACGACTACCGAAACTAAAAAATAAGAAAAGAAATGTATAGTTTTTCACCAAAATTAAAATCAACTTCTATAATACTTCTTGTTGTAGGTTTAGTTCTGTTTGGTATTGGTTTCTTTATGAATAAAGGACTTTCTACTGAGAAAATAGAACAAATGATGGAAGCTGTTCATGCTTCAGGTCATAATGCTCCTACCCACTCAAGTGAAATGGTTGGACCACAGGATCACGCAGCTCATTTAGAGCATGCTGAGCTTCAGGTTCACAACCAGCCATTAGCATCGCTGCACTTTGTAGCTGTCTTTTTCTTTGGAGTAAGTTGTGCTGTATTGTTTTTCTACTGTATTCAGCATGCTGCCCACGCTGGTTGGCCAATTATTATTACAAGAGTAATGGAAGCTATTGCTTCTTATATTCCTTACGGAGGTGCAATTCTGGTTATTATGATGATATTGAATATCACTCACAATGGCCACCTATTCCACTGGATGGATCCGGAATTAACGAATCCTGAATCTGCACACTTTGACGTAATTTTATTCGAAAAGAAAAGATTCTTAAATATACCTTTCTATGCTATCAGAACGATCATTTATGTAGTAGGTGCTTCATTCTTTGCATGGAAACTGAAAGCTCAGTCTAAAAAAGTAGATGAAACTAAATCTAAAGTTGAGTATCAAATGCTTTACAGATGGGCAGTAGGATATATTGCATTCTTCGGATTTGCTTCTGCTGCTTGGGCTTGGGACTGGTTGATGTCTATTGACCCTCACTGGTATTCTACAATGTATATCTGGTATTCAATGGTTAGCTGCCTTTCAAGTGGTATTGCTGTAATCATTCTATTAAGTGTTTATCTTAAGAAAAATGGTTTCTTACCACAGTTCAATGACAACCACTTACACGATTTAGGAGTATTCCTTTTCGCTACAAGTATGCTTTGGACATATACATGGTTTGCTCAGTTCATGCTTTACTGGTATGCCAACGTTCCGGAAGAGGTTAACTACTTCTTTGGAAGATTCCAACACTATGGAACTACATTCTTGCCAATGCTTATTGTAAACTTCTTATTACCATTATTGGTATTAGTGAGCAGCAGCATCAAGAGAAACTACAAAGTAGTAACGGTAATGGCTGTAGTAGTTATTTTAGGACACATCCTAGATTACTTCAACATGGTAATGCCTGGAACGGTAGGACCATACTGGAACACTCCTGAAGTATTCTTATTAATCTTGGGAGCTCTCCTATTCGTAGTTGGATTGTTTATGTTTACTGTACTTTCTGCTTTATCTAAATTGAAGCTGATCCCTACAGGAAACCCTTACTTACACGAATCTGAAATTTATGAGTATCCTTTCTAAGGACTTGTAACAAAATAAAATTATAAAAGACTGATTGTTAAACGATCAGTCTTTTTTTATGCCGTCAGCCCAATCGCTGTCCTTTTAAGATTCATTTCCTGCATATTCATAAGCCTGATGACTAACCCCAATAAACAGTACTATGAATAAAGTGTATCTGGTTTACCTGCTATTCTGTCTGGTCTCCATTTTTACCCATGCCCAGACCATTACTTTCGTTTCCGAAAAAAGTAACATTCCTCTTCCAAAGGTTTCGGTTTTCGGTAAGGACGGTAGTATACTCGCCTACTCTGATATTGATGGGAAAATTGATAAACAATCCTTATCCCCGGCTCAGGAAAAATTCCAGCTGGTCTATAATAATTTTCTGGTGGCCACACTCTCCTATTCAGATTTTGACCAGCCTGTTATTAAGATCAATGATCAGGTAAAAGAAATAGAAACGGTAGTCATTAAAAATAATAAACCTGCAAAATATATCCTTATCAAAGGGAATTTTAATTCTTATGTTACGGTCAACAATAAACTGAATGCCTATGCTGATGGAATTGTAACCTATACTTTTGATAATAAAACGAAAAAGCTAAAAAACAGTCATGTGGAACAATATCGAGTGTACAGACTTATAGATCCTAAGAAAGAAAAGAACCAGACCGCTTTTTGGGATTATGGAAGCTCATTAGGAATCCCCAATATGAAAAAAGTGGGAACCCTTGATGAATACAAAAAGAAAAACATAAAAATTAAGGAACTTAAAGGCAGCAGCAAAGATGAAATTGAGGTTACCGGTGAATACCTGCAGCAAAAAGAATTTGCCCTATTCGGATTCCGTTTTTTTGATCTGAGAGGAATTCAGAATATCGCTTTTGAAAAGAATTCTCAAAAAACACTCAAAGATCTCCTGGAATTTAATGAAATTCTTTTCATTAAATTAAAACATAAAAGTGAGGAAAACTACAATCAGGTTATTTCCTACCAAAACTTTTATCCTTCAGAAATGAGCTTCAGTGATAGTAATGATATGGATGAAGTAAAGTTTAATAAAGACTATAGCAACTATAAAACCCAGTATTGGCAGGATCCGTCATTCCCTAATATGCAGACTATCTTCAGTTCATTTTTTAAGGACGATTTGAAGGAAAAACAAAATAAAAAATAAAATCCACTATTAATAAAGGTTTTATTAAATTTGCAACAAACCAAATAAAAATGAAAAAGTTTTCTTTTCTACTTGTTTTCAGTCTGTTGCTTTTTACAGCATGTAAGAAAGATCATGTAGATGCTACGAATACTAAAACGCTGCAGTCAAGTATCAATGATATGACCTCCAGCTTATCAACCATTAAACAGATTAAGTTTAATGAAGCTCTTTATATCCTTAAGACATTCGGTGTAGAAGCAGATGGGGATGTGAACGAGCTAAAAGCACTTGGAAAACTGATTGACGGAAAAAAAGTGCCTGAAATCCTGACACTGGCAGACGAAATTGCACAGAAAAACGGAATCGAATGGGCAAGTACCAGCCCGCCTTCATTGGGAGAAATGAATATCTTCGGAGATGATAAAGCTAAAGAAAGTGATCCTAATGATGTAAAAGCAGGAGCACTAAGCCTTGTTACAAGACCCATGGGTGATGACGGAGCAGGAGCTCCTACCTCTATCCAGATCGTTCCAAGACTTGTAGATGCTGCAGGAAATCCGGTATCATTTACAGGAGCAGGGCTAGAGGCAACACTGGAGGTTTTCAGCAACGGTGTGAGACTTTCTACAGCCAAAAACCTGATGCAGGATAATAACTTTAAAGGATTTAATCTTAAATTCTCCTCTATTCCGGCGGCAAAAGTAGTTGATAATAAAATAGACATCACTGTTTCAGTAAAAACAACAGCAAAAACATTCAAGATGTCAAAAATAGGGCTTGATGTAAATGCTGCTGCCCTAAAAGTTCCTGCCGTTCCTAAAACGGATACTACAGCAGTAACTCAGCAGCCAAGTGCTGTGGTAGATCCAAATAATCCTTCAACTACACCCACCACTACAGAACCGGGTACTGCAACTCCAACAGCTCCGGCAGCTCCAAAGCAACCTACCGCAGATCCTAAAAATACAGTAAGTAAGTTTTTGAATAGTGTAAGCTCTCAAAACTTAAAAGCAGCATATGATGCCTCCAATAACCCAAGCTGGGGAAGCTATGAGTCTTTCTCAAACCCTACTTCAGGTTTTGGATCTGTAAAAAATGTAAGCGTAAAGAACATCACGACAAGCGCTACCAATCCTAACGGAGCCAGTGTCAATGCAACGTATGATGTAACCGATAAAAACGGTAAAACGACTTCATTAAAAGTAACTTTCGGACTTAAAAATGTAAACGGAGACTGGAAAATTTCCAGCTATAAAATAAACCCATAAATGGCTTCAGCAGAACTGATCAAAAGACTAGAAGAAACAATTGAAAATTTCCCTGACTTTCCAATACCAGGAATACAGTTTAAGGATATTTCACCCATTTTTTTAGACCCAAAACTATATGAAGATGTAATAGCCGATTTGGTTACCTTCAGCAAAGGAAAAATAGACGCTGTATGCGGAATAGAAAGCCGAGGTTACCTTTTTGGAATCGCCATTGCAGTAGCATTGGAAGTGCCTTTTATTCTGATCAGAAAAAAAGGAAAACTTCCGCCCCCAATTATTTCAGAGAAATATGACCTGGAATATGGTACTGCTGAAATAGAAACCCGTGAAGGGCAGATCAAGAAAGGACAGAGAATACTGATACATGACGACCTTTTGGCTACCGGAGGGACTACCGAAGCAGCAGCCAAATTGGTGGAAAAACAAGGAGCGATCGCTTCTCAGTTCAGTTTCCTTATTGGTTTAAAAGGCCTGGGAGGAAATGAAAAACTTGAAAAGTTCGGTGCCGAAATCTATCATATCTTAGAATACTAAGGACTTTATAACATAAATTATCCGACTCCGCTCTGCAGGACAACATCAACAAAAGGTTGGTTTAAAAAAGTCTTACAGAGCGGAGTCGAAGCATTTTTATGATAAACAGATACTATTTCATAACATTTGCATAATAATACTGATAAAGTATTTTGTAAATCATTCAGAAACAATTAAATTTGCAGTTCAATTTTTAAAAACTTATGGCAAAATTGGGAAAGAATGCTCAGAATGAGCAAGAAGGTAAAGAAACGGTTGAGTTCTTTAAAGACCTTGACAGAGAGGCTTTAAACACTGAGAGATTTCTTGAAAAATATTCAAAACCTTTAGGGATTGTATTTGGAGTTTTAATCTTAGGAGTTTTAGGATTCTTTGGATACAAGCAATTTGTAGTTGCTCCTAAGAATGTTGAAGCTGTAAAAAGTTTCCTTGCTGCTCAAAAAAACCTGGTAGAAGGTAAAGATAAAGAAGCTTTAGGTGGAAAATCTGCAGCAAATCCTGGTTTTGTAGGTACATACAATGATTATTCCGGGACTAGTGTAGGACAACTTTCTGCTTACAATGCCGGATTATTGAAATTTAAAGAAGGAAAATTCCAGGAATCTTACGACCTTTTAGATAAGTTTTCATCTGATAACAAAACGTTAATGGCAATGAAATACGGAGCTATGGCGGATGCTAAATCAGGTCTTAACAAAAACGATGAGGCTTTAGCTTTATTGGATAAGGCAGCAACAGCGTCTAATGATCCTTACACTACTTATTTCTTCACAAGAAAAGCAGGGATCGTAGCTTTAGGATTAAAGAAAAATCCGGAAGCTAAAAAATACTTCTCAGCAATTGACGAGAAATATCAGGACTATGACAACGGAATGTCTGATTCTTATATTGAAATGACTAAATATTATTAAAAAATGGCAACAGTTAATCTTTCCGATTACAAGCCACTTCATATAACTAATGCCGAAGATTTTTCTATCGGCATTGTTTTTTCTGAGTGGAATGACTTTGTAACGTACAATCTTCGTGATGCAGCTTTAGAAATACTTGAAAAAGAAGGGGTAAAACCTGAAAACATCAAACTTTTTCCTGTTCCCGGAGCTTTTGAATTGAACTATGCAAGCATGCAGCTTTGCAAAGAAAGAAAATATGATGCAGTGATATCCATCGGATGTGTGATCCGTGGGGAAACTCCTCACTTCGACTATGTATGCTCTGCAGTAGCACAGGGAATCAAAGACTGTAACATCATGACGGATACTCCTACGATATTCTGCGTATTAACTGACGACACCAAAGAACAGTCTATTGCCAGAAGTGGTGGTGACTTAGGAAACAAAGGCGTTGAAGCAGCAGTAACCGCTTTAAGAATGATTGATTTCAAAAAGAAATTATCAGATAAAAAAGGAAATATCGGATTCGGACATTCCTAATTTGATCCCCCCTTCACAATATACAGGACTATTTTTAATAGTCCTTTTTTTATTGAATTGATGCACAAGCATACAGAACAGTTAAAAAATAAATAGACTGAAAATCTATTTATTTTATTCATAAATCTTACCCATAAACGCTATATTTTTATTTTTTTCTGTTAAAAGTTAGACACAAAAACTATCTTTGTGTAAACTACTATAGACAGCATCTCCATGTTTTTAAAAAAAATAAAACCGTTCCTATATTTAGGAGTTTTCTATCTTATTATTTCGTTAATAATAAGGACAGTATTCTTTTTTCACCCTATTACAACCGCTAGTTTCGGTTTTTTTGAAATAATAAAAGTCTTGTTAGTTGGTCTTTTGAATGATTTCTTTGTCTTCATACTGGCCAGTGCACTACTGGCACTCTACTTTTTATTTCTCTCCAATTCAAAATATAAAAAGCCCTACGGCTATATTATTTTTGGGATATTAGTCTTATTTTTCCTTTATATATGGCTCATTCCGAACAATATTTTCAAGCAGTACGGAGGTTCTGTAACAGAAGTTGCACTGGCATTTGTAGGAATAAAGACTTTTTTCTTTGGGCTCATGCTCTTCCTTCCTACTCAAAGGATTAAGATTCGTAACACATTATACTTTATTACCCTTTTATTATATGTACTTTCCATCATCTTTAATGGAGTAAGTGAGTACTTCTTTTATAATGAATTCGGAGTACGTTATAACTTCATAGCTGTAGATTATCTGATTTACACCAATGAAGTGATCGGAAATATTATGGAAAGCTACCCTGTAGTTCCATTATTTTCAGCAATACTTGTTGTAACGTTATCTATAACCTGGTTCATTTATAAAAAAACAAAAAATGAGCTTCTGGAACTTCCCAATTTCAAAGAAAAAATGATTTTGCTGGGCTCCTATGCTGTTCTTTGTGGAATTAGCTTATTAGTGATCCCATCATTAATGCAGATAAAGTCTGACAATGTTTTTGCGGATGAAATTGAAGCGAATGGAATTCCTAAGTTCTATTGGGCCTTTACCCATAATGAGCTCGATTATTTCCAGTTTTATTCACAGATCAATCAACAGCAGGCAGAAAAGAATTTCTTAAGCCAGTATTCACCGCCTGCACTGGCAAGAAACATTGTGGCTGAGCAACCTGAGCTAAAGAAAAATGTAGTCCTGATCTCCATAGAAAGTCTTTCTGCAGATTTTATGGAGCATTATGGAAATACTCAAAAAATTACCCCGTTCTTAGATAGTCTGGCAGAGAAGTCATTGATGTTCACGAATCTCTATGCTACAGGAAACAGAACCGTACGTGGTCTGGAAGCTTTAACTCTTTGTATTCCTCCTACAGCAGGAGAAAGTATTATTAAAAGAGATGATAACAAAAACAAATTTACAACAGGAAATGTTTTCAAGTCTAAGGGCTATGATGTTAAGTTTCTCTATGGAGGATACAGCTATTTTGATAATATGCAGGACTTCTTCGGAGGAAATGGGTATGGTATCGTAGACCGAAATAATTTCAAACCTGAAGAAATCAGTTTTGCCAATGTTTGGGGTGTTGCTGATGAAGATATGGCCAAAAAAGCAATCCAGGTGATGAATGCCGAAGCAAAATCAGGAAAACCGTTTTTTAATCATTGGATGACCGTTTCCAATCACAGACCCTTCACTTATCCTGATGGAAGAATTGATATTCCGGGAACCTCAAAATCCCGTGAAGGTGGTGTAAAATATACAGATTATTCCCTTAAACTGTTCTTTGATATGGCAAAAAAACAGGATTGGTACAAAAATACAGTCTTTGTTATCATTGCTGACCATTGTGCTTCCAGTGCAGGGAAAACAGAACTTCCAATGGATAAATACAGAATTCCTGCAATGATCTTCTCGGAAGGATTTATCGAGCCTCAAAAGTTTAATTCACTGATGTCTCAGATCGATATAATGCCTACTGTTTTAGGACTTCTGAATTTCAGTTACCAGTCTAAGTTTCTGGGTCAGGATGTTTTCAAAAAAGAATTCCAGCCTAAAGCGTATGTTGCCACCTATCAGGATCTGGGCTTTATAAAAGACGGACATCTAACGGTAATTTCTCCGGTTAAAAAGGCAAAACAATATTCTTTAGAACTGGAAAAAAGTGATCTTGCACCGGAATTTAAGCTGTATTATAACGAAAAATTATTGAAGAATACCGATCAGAAACTGATAGATGAAACGATTTCAGCCTATCAGTCTACCTCCTATTGGCTAAAAACAAAACAGCTGAACAGATAAAAACTTGATATATTTTTAAAATATTGATTGATATAGTTTTAACTTAAATTAATTAAATTTACCCATAAAATTATTAGTATGAAATGGACAGACGACAGAGGCGGAAACGTTGATGACCGCCGTGGTTCCGGAGGCGGAGGAGGTGGTATGATCGTAGGCGGCGGACTCGGAACTTTAATTATAGCAGCAATTGTGTTCTTTTTAGGAGGAGACCCTTCCGGTATATTGAATTCCGGCAGCGTACAGTCTTCAGGAAATTCCGGTGAAAAAAGAGAACTTACGGCCAATGAAAAGCAGATCGGTGAAATGGTCGATATGATGGCCAAATGGAATATTTTAACCTGGGATCAGATCTTTAAAGAAAATGGGATGACCTATTCTGCACCAGAAGTAGTCCTTTTTGAAAATACGACAAGATCTGCATGTGGTGTGGCAGAATCTGCAATGGGACCTTTCTATTGCCCGGCTGATCAGAAAGTATATATGGACATGAGTTTCTTCAATGAACTTCAACAGAGATTTGGAGCAAAGGTTACCGAATTTACAGTGGCTTATGTTCTTGCTCATGAAGTAGGACACCATGTACAAACTCTTTTGGGTACAACACAAAAAGTAGATGCCCTCAGAAGAAGCGGAAGATATTCAGAAGCAGAGATGAACAGAGTCTCTGTGGCTACAGAGTTACAAGCCGATTTTTATGCCGGAGTCTGGGCCAAGAAAACAGATGACTCCAAACATATTCTGGAACCTGGAGATATACAGTCTGCTATAGATGCAGCACAGGCTGTGGGAGATGACAATATCCAAAAAAGAGCTCAGGGGTATGTTAATCAGGAAAGTTTTACCCACGGATCATCAGCACAACGTAAAGAATGGTTTATGAAAGGCTATAATAGTGGTGATATCAGACAAGGAGACACGTTCAACCAGCTTTTAAAATAAACTGACAGAATAAAAATAAAAAAATCCCTGAAGAAAATTTCTTCAGGGATTTTTATTTATTGTAATTCAATAGGATTACTGTTTTTCTTAGCTTCTTCTTTTACCCTCTCTTCCATTCTTTTTTTCATATCAGCAGGATTTTGGTTTCCACCTCCGCCCGGGCCTCTTCCTCCTCCAACTCTCATCGTAGTGGCGAATCCCCCTTGTCCTCCGCTTTGACTCATAAAGGCCGCAGGATCAGATTTGAACTTCTGCTGCTGCTTTATAAAATCAGTTCTTTTCACTTTTATCGGAGTTCCAAACTGGTTCAGGACAGGAAATTCAGCAATTTTAAAATTTTTCATCAAATCGAAAGAATAATCTCCTTTGTCATCTTCTACTTTTACAATCAGTCCCGGAAGCCCGCCGAACTTATAGGGGCCATCCTGATATGGAAGATCCGTAGTAAACCAGGCAGTCCATTTTCTTCCGGCAAAATCAGTTTCTGCTTTTTGAACTTTATACTCCCCAATTTTTGTAGTTTCTGAGGAAATTTTCCAGTTCAGAGGTCTGTCTTCTTCATAAGAATAGCTATCCCTTCCTATTCTGTCCTTCAGATAAGTCTTCTGATTCGTTTTATCTTTTTCTACAGAATAGCTGATATTCGTTCTCAAATTTTCCATCTGATCTCTACTCACACTTCCTCTTCCACCACCTCCCTGAAATGCTTTTTGCATAATAGAATCCCTTTTGATTCTGTTTTCAGAGTAAAAGACTGATTTTTCAGGAGAAATATCCAAATAGGCGTTTTCAGTTTTAATATCCGCTTTATTTTCTGCATCAGGTTTCATAGTTACCTGATACACAAATCTGTTGGTTTGTGCAGAGACATGCTGTATAAAGAATGCCAAAGCAATAATACCTAATTTTTTCATTTATATTTTTTTATTTTAATTCAATAGGATTTTGGATTGACCCACTTCCAAAAGAAAAATGTTCTGCTCCTTGATTTTGCTGTACAGGAGAATCCTGATGATTTCCACCCATCCCTCCACGCATTCCTCCGCCCGGGTGGCTACCGCCTCTCATTCCTCCTCCATGTCTTCCTTCTCCTTTAAAACCCATATTCTCTCCTCCATTATTTCCAGCCATAGATTTTCTGTTTTTATTAGACTCTAGTTCCAAAGCTGCTTTATCTCCGTGGAAATTAGTTCTTGTACTTTGTTTTGCATCAGCATTTATAGGCTCCTCAAAAGCATCCTTAATCTGGATTTTCTTAACAAGATCGAACTTAAAATCTCCTTTATCATCTTCAAGCTTCACAATCAACCCCGGTAATCCTGAGAATTTGTACGGACCATCAGAAATAGCAATATCTTTCGTAAACCAGGCAGTCCAACTCCTTCCTCCAAAATTGACAACAGCTTTTTGAGCAGGATATCCATTCTGTTTTTCTACAGTTTGGGTCATTTCCCATTTCAAAGGCCTGTCTTCCTGATAATAAATTTGTTTACCGGCAGCTTTCTCATAATAATATACTTTTTGCTCCGGAATATTCTTTGAAACAAAATATTCAAAAAAAGTAGGTTCAATATGTCTCTTCCCTTCCTGTTTTGGAAAATCTTTATCTCCTTTTCTATTATTTTCTTTTATTTCCGATCTAAAAGAATTTAAAAGAGAATCTTTTTTCAATTTATTTTCACTGACAAATAAAGAACGGTTTCCTTTAATATCTAAAAAAGTTTTTTCAATTTTCATGCTCACCAGATTAATTGAATCCGGGTTCACTGAAGTTTCATAGATATACCTTGTAGTCTGTCCATAAGACGCTACCATTAAAAACAACACAAAAAAAATTAATACTTTTTGTTTCATTGTTCATTTTATTTATAGATGAAAAATAGAATTCAAGGTTAAAAGTATTCAGGTCTTTGAGAGAAAATTTATACATCTTTAACACTAATCCCAGGAATTAAAATGTCGTATTAAGATCAGAATCATTAAAATAGATATCTTCGATTTGAGATTGCGGAAATTAGTTCGTATTTTTGCCTAATTAAATCATTCTAAATAAATACAATGATAAAAGTATCAGATTACGCAAAGGAAAAAGCCATTCAGCTGATGACAGAAGATGGTTTTAACCCTGCTGAAGATTATATAAGAGTTGGTGTTAAAAGCGGCGGATGCTCTGGTTTAGAGTATGTTTTAAAGTTTGACAACCAAAAAACAGACACAGATCAGATTTTTGAAGATAATGACATTAAAATTGTTATTGATAAAAAATCTATCTTATACTTAGCAGGAACAACTCTTGAGTACTCAGGAGGATTGAACGGAAAAGGGTTTGTATTTAACAACCCGAATGCATCCAGAACATGTGGATGTGGAGAATCATTTAGTCTTTAGAGAAAAGACATTAGATACTAGAAATCAGAAATCAACCTGAAATCTAAAATCTGAAATAAAAAAAAATAATGAGTAAATATACTGAAGACGATTTAAGAGTCGATCTAGAAAATAAAAAATATGAATTCGGTTGGGAAACGAAGATTGATTATGAAGACTTCCCAATTGGTTTGAATGAGGATATCGTCCGTGCTATCTCTGCAAAAAAAGAAGAGCCTGAATGGATGACTGAATGGCGTTTGGAATCTTTCAAAATCTGGCTAAAAATGGTGGAGCCCGAGTGGGCAAACATCAAATATGAAAAGCCGGATTTTCAAGCAATCCGTTACTATGCTGCTCCAAAGGCAAAACCTGAATTGGAAAGCCTTGACGAAGTGGACCCGGAATTATTGAAAACTTTCGCAAAGCTAGGGATTAATATCGAAGAGCAGAAAAGACTTTCAGGAGTAGCTGTAGATATTGTAATAGACTCAGTTTCTGTGAAAACCACTTTCCAGGATACATTGGCTGAAAAAGGAATTATTTTCTGTTCTATTTCTGAGGCCATTAAAAACCATCCTGATTTAGTAAGAAAATATCTTGGAAAAGTAGTTCCAAGAGGAGATAACTTTTATGCAGCATTGAATTCCGCAGTATTTTCTGACGGAAGTTTCTGCTATATTCCTAAGGGAGTAAGATGCCCAATGGAACTTTCCACGTATTTCCGTATCAACCAGGCAGGAACAGGCCAGTTTGAAAGAACTCTTGTCATTGCTGATGAAGGAAGTTATGTTTCTTATCTTGAAGGATGTACTGCGCCGTCAAGAGATGAAAACCAGCTTCACGCTGCGGTTGTAGAGCTTATTGCAATGGATGATGCAGAGATCAAATACTCAACTGTTCAGAACTGGTATCCGGGTAATGAAGAAGGAAAAGGAGGCGTTTTCAACTTTGTGACAAAAAGAGGACTTTGCGAAAGAAATGCAAAAATCTCTTGGACACAGGTGGAAACAGGTTCTGCAGTAACATGGAAATATCCATCTTGTATTCTGAAAGGTGACGGATCAATCGGAGAGTTCTACTCTATCGCTGTGACAAACAATCACCAATATGCAGATACAGGTACAAAAATGATCCACATTGGAAAAAACACCAAGTCAACGATCATTTCAAAAGGTATTTCTGCAGGAAAATCTCAAAACTCATACAGAGGATTGGTAAAGGTAATGCCTACTGCTAAAGGGGCAAGAAACTTCTCTCAATGTGACTCTTTATTGATGGGTAATGAATGTGGGGCTCATACCTTCCCTTATATTGAAATCAAAGATCCTACGGCACAGCTGGAGCACGAAGCAACGACTTCGAAAATCGGAGAAGATCAGATTTTCTACTGTAACCAAAGAGGTATTGATACGGAAAGAGCAATTGCCCTGATCGTTAATGGTTTCAGCAAAGAAGTTTTAAATAAACTTCCAATGGAATTTGCTATCGAAGCACAGAAATTATTAGAAATTTCATTAGAAGGTTCAGTTGGATAGTCCACTGAGAAAATGGTCTCTATGAAAAAGTTTTTATTGTTATTTTTTGGATTCATTTTCTTAGCCTTTTCTGCTCAGGAAAAGACGGGATTTCAACTTTCAAGTCATATTCTTGACATTTCGCAGGGACAACCTGCAGGAAATGTAAAAATTGAACTGGAGAAATATAATGAAACAACCCAGCAATGGGTTTCTATAGGTAAAAAGCAAACTGATAATAATGGCAGGGTTTCAGATTTTTTACCATACCAAAAGAGCAATAATTACGGAAAATACAAACTCGTATTCTTTGTAGAAGATTATTATAAAAACAAAAAAATAGAAAGCTTCTATCCGTCTATTGAGGTAATATTCCAGATAAAAAATAACGAACATTATCATGTTCCTATTACTTTATCACCATTTGGATATTCCACATACAGAGGAAGCTAATACAATTATAAAAAGAAAAAGTTAGCAAGAATGTTACAAATAAAAGACCTTCACGCCAAAATTGAAGATGGCGCAGAAATATTAAAAGGTATTAATCTTGAAATAAAGCCGGGCGAAGTTCACGCTATCATGGGGCCAAACGGAGCTGGTAAATCCACACTTTCTTCTGTAATCGCAGGAAAAGAGGATTATGAAGTAACTGGTGGAGAAATCCTTTTCCAGGGTGAAGATATCAGTGAAGATGCTCCCGAAGACAGAGCACACAAAGGAATCTTCCTTTCTTTCCAGTATCCAGTGGAAATTCCGGGAGTCTCTGTAACGAACTTTATCAAGGCTGCTTTAAACGAAACCAGAAAAGCAAACGGACTGGGAGAAATGCCGGCAAAAGAAATGCTTGCTCTCATTCGTGAAAAGTCTGAAAAATTAGGGATCAAAAAAGATTTCCTTTCAAGATCATTAAACGAGGGATTCTCCGGAGGTGAAAAGAAAAGAAATGAGATCTTCCAGATGATGATGCTTAATCCTAAACTGGCTATTCTTGATGAAACAGATTCAGGATTAGACATTGATGCATTAAGAATTGTAGCAGATGGGGTGAATCACTTTAAAAATGAAGGAAATGCAGTTCTTTTGATTACACACTATCAAAGATTGCTTAACTATATTCAACCTGACTTTGTTCACGTTTTAGCCAATGGAAAAATCATCAAAACAGGTGATAAATCTTTAGCGTTAGAACTTGAAGAAAAGGGTTACGACTGGCTGCTTAACTAATTTGAAGTTTGCGATTTGAGATTTGAAATTATGGCAACTATAAATAATTTTGAGGATTTAGAAACATGGAAAAGATCCAGAGAATTATGCCAGAAAGTTTTCATCTCACTCGTACAAAATTCAAATTGCAGTCTAAACATTAAAAATCAAATAGACCGTTCATCGGCTTCTGTAATGGATAACATTGCAGAAGGTTTTGAAAGGGAGGGAAATAAAGAATTTATCAATTTTCTATCTATGTCAAAAGGTTCATGTGGTGAAGTAAGATCTCAATTAATCAGAGCATTTGATAGAAATTTTATTACCGAAAATGAATTTAATGATTTGAAAAAGGATTATACGGATTTATCAAAGATGATTTCCGGCTTTATAAGATATTTAAAAACTATCGAACATAATGGCAATAAATTTAACCGTCCGTAATTTCAAATCTCAAATCTCAAATTTCAAATAAACAATGAGTTTAAACGAACAAATTTTAAATAATCATAACGAATTTCTCAGTACACTTCGTCACCGTTTTTTGGATGAAACGAGAGTTCAGGCTTTAGGAAAGTTTGCAGAAACAGGTTTTCCTACCAAAAAAGACGAAGAGTTTAAATATACCAACCTAAGGGAGATCACTGAGAAAGACTACAATTTCTTTCCAAAAGAGAACCATAACATCACCAAAGAGCAGTTTGACCAACTGCATTTAGGAGAAGAAAATTTTGACTGGATCGTTTTTGTAAACGGGCAGCTTCATAAGGAACTTTCTAAGGTTTCTATTGAAAATGCAGAGTTCCTTTCATTCAATTATGCATTGAATGACGAGCAGCATAAAGAAGTTTTCGATCAGTACTTTAACAGCATTGCAGCTAAGGATTTGGCTTTCACCAATTTAAATCTTGCTTACTGCAAATATGGATTCTTTTTAAAAGTTCCTAAAAATGTGGTGATTGAAAAACCTATTCATATTTTCTATATTTCTCAGAATCAGGAAGAAAATACATTCTACAATACAAGAAACTTATTGATTGTAGAAGAGGGAGCAAAAGTGGAAGTGATTGAAAGTCACCATAATTTTGACAGTACTTATGTATTGACCAATTCCGTGACTGAGATCTTTACTTATCCAAATGCAAAAGCAGATTGGCATAAACTTCAGAACGATAACAATACCTCATATCTTATCGATAATACCTTTGCAAAACAGGAGAAAGACAGCTTAACCACTGTAAATACATTCTCTTTTGGAGGTAAATTGGTAAGAAACAACCTGGATTTCATTCATAATGGATCAAATATCAATTCATTCATGAACGGGATTACCATCATCGGAAAAGACCAGCTGGTAGACCACCATACCGCAGTTCACCACAATTTTCCAAACTGTGAAAGTTATCAGAACTACAAGGGTATCTTTGATGGCAATGCCCACGGAGTTTTCAACGGGAAAGTTTTTGTTGACAAAATTGCCCAGAAAACGAATGCCTATCAGCAAAACAACAATGTTTTATTAAGTGAAGGGGCAAGTATTGATACAAAACCTCAGTTGGAGATCTTTGCAGATGACGTAAAATGTTCTCACGGATGTACAGTAGGTCAGCTTAATGAAGACGCCCTGTTTTATCTGAGAGCAAGAGGTATCTCTAAAAAAGAAGCACAGGCACTTCTTTTATATGCATTTGCGAATGATGCGATGCAGAATATCGACATTGAGCCTTTAAAAGAAAAAATTTCAAAGCTATTGGCTGAGAAATTAGAAGTTGATTTAGAATTTTAAGACTTATATAATTGATACATAAGAAAGCACTTCAAATTGAAGTGCTTTCTTATTATGTATAGTGATTAAGATTATTTCTTAAGCCAGCCCTGGTTATCCTTGTTCTCTGAACGTTTTTTTCCGTTATCGATATTATAGGCCAACCCTACTCCTAACGTTTGTTTTAGCTGGGTTTTCTTGATCTGATTGTGGTCATATAATAAATCAAGTGTTACATTGGTAGAAATATATTTATTGATCTTCATATTAAGGACTCCACTATATCCAAGAACCAATCTGTCCGGATGATCTAAATAGTTTGAAAAAACAGACCCCGTATTGATCAGGCTGATATTCTCCATGATTTTCAGCTTGTAGATAGCTGTTCCCAGGAAACCGAATTGAAAAAGCGAAGAATCTCCATCGTTTTTAAGGCCATAAGTTCCTGCTTTTTGAAGATCTTTATCCAGAACAAAAGTCCATCTTGCGTTGGCAGGGCGAAGGGTCATCGTAAAATTATCATTAGGACGGTAGGTAACACCTGCTCCTAAATTTAAATACCCCGGTGCAAAAAAGTTTGATATTTTCTTGGCATCAGGATTGTTTCCATCCTCATATCCCGGAGCAAATTGAGTCTGAAGGCTAGCCCCCATAGAATAATACCAGTTTTTGGCAAATTCTCTACCATAGTTAGTAGAAAGATTGATAACATCCTGGGTTTTTCTTACCCCTGTACCCTGGGTGTTATTTTGGCCATATCCAAGGATAATAATGTTTTCCCAAAGATCTTTACCTTTTTCGTAAGTCAGGTTGTAATTGACACCGGCAAGCCATCCCACGTTGTTGGCTCCACCTCCTACCCAATTGGAAAAGGCAGCCTGATTAAGCATTAATGTGTTTTGCCCCTGAATAGACCAGGCTTTAACAGTATCAGCTGCAGGAGCTGCAGTTTTAGTTTCCTGTGCTGCCACAATAGCCCCAAAAGAAATGGAAGCCATCAATAAAAGTTTTTTCATAATTAATTATTTTCCTTACAAATGTATAAATAATAATTTACGCCCCGGTAATATTCACTTTAATTTGAATTTAACAAGGTTCAAATATCACATGTAACTAGTTAAAAATAAGATATTTAAAAACTTAACTCTCAGAAAATATAGAGTCTAAACTTAAAACTACTTAAGTTGACCTCACTATCATCCACAAAAAAAGCACTCCGGTTTGGAGTACTTTTCACTGATCTATATTTTTATTACCTATTTCTTAATCCACCACTGGCTGTCTTTACGGTCAGAGCGCTTCACGCCATTATCCAGCGTATAGGCAAAGCCAATTCCCAGGGTTTGTTTTAGCTGGGTTTTCTCTATTTGGTTATGATCATACAGCAAATCTAAACTTATATTGGAGGAAATATACTTATTAACTTTCAGGTTTAAAATAGCTCCGTACGCAAGCACCAACCTATCAGGACGGTCAAGATAATTGGAAAAGACAGAAGCTGTATTCGTTAAATGAATATCTTCCATAATTTTCACTTTATATATTGCCGTTCCCAAAAAACCGAACTGCAATAGTGAAGAATCACCATCATTTTTCAGACCGTAATTTCCTGCCAGCTGAAGACTTTTATCTAATACAAACGTCCATCTGGCGTTGGTAGGACGTAAAGTTACCGTCAAATCATCGTTGGGCCTGTAGGTAATACCCATACCGACGTTTACATATCCCGGGGCCATGAAATTTGAAATTTTCTTTGCCTCAGGATTATTGCCATCTTCATATCCCGGAGCAAACTGTGACTGTATGCCTGCTCCCAAAGAGAAATACCAACTCTTGGAAAATTTTCTCCCGTAGTTGGTAGAGACATTTAAAACGTCCTGAGTTTTTCTTATTCCTAAACCTTTGGTATCATTTTGTCCATATCCCATGATAACGATATTCTCCCAGAGGTCATTTTCTTTTTCATAGGTCATATTGTAATTGACGCCCGCAAGCCAACCTACATTATTCGCTCCACCACCTACCCAGTTGGAAAAGGCAGCCTGATTAAGCATTACTGTATTTTTTCCTAACACTGACCAGTATTTTACTGTGTCTACCACTACAGAATCTTTTTTCAATTCTTCTTGTGCACTTACATAAATCCCTATGAAAAAGGAAAGAATTAATAAAAACCGCTTCATTTTCTAAAAATTTTCAATGCAAAAATATTAAATATAATTTTTTTTAAAGGTTAATTGATCTTCAAAAAATTCATTTTTCATCAGATTTTAGCCTCAATAATGTAGTGTATAAATAAATTCAATGCCAAAATACTCGTTTCATAAAATAAAATTGATACCTTTTGTCTTAAAATCAGGTAAGTAGAATATGATTCATCGACAAATTTTCCGAAATTTATCGTTGGCTTTTGATTTGACATAAAATCTACATGTTTAAAAATGTACTTTCCAAAAGAGCGATTATATACCCCTTGCTGATGCTTTCAGCAATGTGGTTCGGATACTTTTTACAGATGCGCGGCTTTTTTGGAAGTTGCTTTGGGGCTATTATCCCTTTAGTACCCGAAGGATTGTTGGGGGTGATCACGTCTCCCCTTTTACATGGAAATATAGATCATATCATAGGAAACTCCATTCCTATTGCTGCCCTGATGTTTCTGCTGTACCAGTTTTATCCTTTAGTAGCCAATAAGGTCTTTATTATCGGCTGGCTGGCAACAGGGCTTTTGGTCTGGCTTCTTCCCCCTATCGACATTCTTACCGGTGATTATATGTACACCTGTACCATAGGAGCCAGTGGTGTGGTATACGTTCTTGCTTTTTTCCTTTTCTTCAGCGGAGTATTTAAGTGGAATACAAAGCTGCTTACCATATCATTGCTTGTCGTACTGTATTATGGAAGTTTAATTTGGGGAATGCTTCCTGAGGAGCTGTTCTATACGATGCAGGAGCCGAGTAAAATCTCCTGGCAGGCTCACCTTTCCGGTGCAGTCGTAGGAAGTATTATTGCTTTTGCTTTTAAAAATGTAGGCGAAAAAAAGAAAAAATATATCTGGGAATTTCCTAATTATTATAGTGAAAAGGATGACAAATTGTGGCAGGAATATAAAGAAAACCATCCTGAAGATTTTCTGGAATTACCTTATAAAAAGAGAGATGATATCTGGAATCATTTGGAGGAATTAAGAAAGAAGTAAAAGCTTATTTTTACTACATTTGAAAAAAAACACACATGATTTCCGAAGAATATTTATATGCCATCGCTCTCCGCGAATGCAGCCAGATTGGTGACATTAATTTTTATAAACTTGTCCGGGCTTTTGGAAGTGCAGAAGAAGCATGGAAAAGGAGCAAAAAAGAATATAAAAAACTGGAAGGAATGGGATCAAAAACCGTTTCTGACATTGGAAATAAAGAACATCTGGATTTTGCAGAAAAAGAATTAAAATTTTGCGAAAAAAATAATATCCAGATCAAACTCAGACATCTTAAAGAAATTCCCCAACACCTTCATGAATGTCAGGATGCTCCTGCCATAGTCTATCAAAAGGGGAAGCTTGATGATTCACTTCGCAAGGTAAGCATAGTAGGAACCCGGAATATGACCACTTATGGCCGGCAATTTATTCATGATTTCTTTGAAGCTACCCGTTCTGCTCCATTTTTATCCGTAAGTGGTCTTGCATTGGGAGTAGATAAAGAGGTGCATGAACAATCTATTCACTACCGAAAACCCACCGTAGCAGTACTTGCTCATGGTTTTCAGTTTTTATATCCGGCCAACAACAGAAAACTGTCAGAAAAAATTCTTCAGGAGGGAGGAGTATTGCTTACCGAATTCAGCTCAACCAGAAAACCGGACCGGGAAAATTTCATTCAAAGGAACAGAATTGTGGCAGGAATTTCCCCTTCCACCATTGTTGTAGAAACGGGATTCGGAGGAGGATCTGTGAGTACGGCAACTTTTGCCAATGACTACAACAGGGATGTTTTTGCGCTTCCGGGAAAAATTACTGACGCTTACAGCCAAGGTTGTAATCAATTGATTTTCCATCATAAAGCAACTGCTATTTCAACCCTGAAAGACCTTATCAATCTACTGGGATTGAATGATCCCCCGGAGAAAATCGAAGAGCTTTTCCCATACAGTGAATCTGTCATACAATTAACTGATATTCAACAGACAATATATCAATACATAAAAGAGAATCCACAGATATCTTTAGACGATCTTTCGCTGGAAATTGAAATTTCCTCACACAAAATTTTACCAATCATTTTAGAATTGGAGCTTTTAGGGAAAGTAAAATCATTTTCCGGGAGGCAATTTATCGCAATTTAAGAATTAACGATTTCTTAATATTGCATTATTTCATACATAACATTTCATTTTTAATAAAATTTAATAGCAAATTATTAATTTAATAATATTCTGAAACATTATTATTTAATTTTCAACAATGTTAAAATAGAGTGTTGTGAATCTTGAAAAAAAAATTAAATTTGTTGACAATAATATTCAACCTTAATATATGGAACAATATAATATTGACCAGAAAATCCAAGAGTTTATTGCAAAAATTGAAGCAAAAAATCCTAACGAACCGGAATTTTTACAGGCTGTAAAAGAAGTTGCCGTAACAGTAATTCCGTTCATTGCTACCAAAAAAGAATATACCGGAATGAAGCTGCTTGAAAGAATGGCTGAAGCTGAAAGAATCATTATTTTCAGAGTTCCATGGGTTGATGACAAAGGAGAGATCCAGGTTAACAGAGGTTTCAGAATTCAAATGAACTCTGCTATTGGACCATACAAAGGGGGAATTCGTTTCCATCCTACAGTTAACTTATCTGTTCTTAAATTCTTAGCTTTCGAGCAGGTATTCAAAAACTCATTAACAACCCTTCCAATGGGTGGTGGTAAAGGAGGTTCAGATTTTGATCCACAAGGTAAATCTGATATGGAAGTAATGCGTTTCTGCCAGGCTTTCATGACAGAGTTATGTAAGCACATTGGTCCTGAAACGGATGTACCTGCTGGAGATATCGGTGTAGGAGCAAGAGAAATCGGATACCTATTCGGACAATATAAGAAAGTTAGAAACGAATTTACAGGAGTTCTTACCGGAAAAGGTCTTGCTTACGGAGGTTCATTGATCCGTCCTGAAGCTACCGGATATGGTGTAGTATACTTCGCTGAGCAGATGCTTAAGACGATTGGACAAGATTTCAAAGGTAAAACAGTAACGGTATCAGGTTTCGGAAACGTAGCTTGGGGAGTTATCAAAAAAGCAACTGAACTGGGTGCTAAAGTAGTAACTATCTCAGGACCGGACGGATACATCTATGATAAAGACGGTATTAGCGGAGAAAAAATTGATTATTTATTAGAATTAAGATCTTCAGGAAACAACAGAGCTGAAGACTATGCTAAAAAATATCCTTCTGCTGAATTCCACGCTGGGAAACGTCCTTGGGACATCAAGTGTGATGTTGCCTTCCCTTCTGCAACTCAGAATGAATTAGATTTAGAAGACGCTAAGAAATTGGTTGAAAGCGGATGTCTTTGTGTAACTGAAGCAGCTAACATGCCTTCTACACTGGATGCCATCAACTATTTCCTTGATAATAAAGTATTATTCTCTCCTGGTAAGGCTTCCAACGCTGGAGGTGTTGCTACCTCAGGACTGGAGATGACTCAGAACTCTATCCGTTTAAACTGGACTTCTGAAGAAGTAGACGCAAGATTAAAGGAGATCATGATCGGTATCCACAAAGCTTGTAGAGACTACGGAAAAGACGAAGACGGTTATGTAAACTACGTAAAAGGTGCAAATATTGCCGGCTTCGTAAAAGTAGCAGAAGCAATGTTGGCTCAGGGAGTTGTATAACATAAAAATATAAGGTTGGGAAAAAATCCCGACCTTTTTTGATACAGCCTGTTCCCGGGATAATGGGAAAAAAGTAAAAAGTGAAAGGAGAAAGTGCTGCTATATGCAGCACTTTTTTTATTTTTATTTTATGACAAATACCTTCAAAAATACCAACGAATATTTCCTGCTGTTTCCGGAAGAAACTCAGGAGAAATTAGAGGAACTGAGAAAAAACATCCTTGCTCAGTCTCCTGACCTGGAAGAGTATATAGGCTACCAAATGCCGGCTTTCAAATATAAAGGAAAGCCATTGGTCTATTTTGCAGCGTATAAGAATCATATTGGCTTTTACCCTGGTGCTGAGGGGATAAAAACTTTTGAGAAGGATTTTAAAGAAGGAAATTACAAGTTTTCGAAAGGAGCGGTACAGTTTCCCATTACAAAGGATTTACCTCTTGATTTAATCCGAAGGATAGTAGCATTCAGAATCATAGAAATTGATCAAAAAAAATCCTGAAATACTAGATTTCAGGATTCCTTCTGGTGTTTACTAAAATGTTTTACTTTTTCTTTTTACTTTTCTTCTCTTCTTTAGTTGCTTCTGCAGGCTTAGTCGCTTCCGCAGTGCTTCCCGTACTTACTGTAGCATCCGCTGCAGGAGTAGCCGTAGAAGCATCCGCTGTAGTTGTTTGTTTTTGCCCGCTGGTTGTTGATGAGGTGCTCCAGTCTGTGGTAGTCTGTGGACTCTGTTGTTGTGTTTGAGTTGTCGTTTGGTTACTAGTAGTAGTTTCAGCTGGCTTCTGTGTTTGTGTTTGAGCCGATACTGCGATTACTCCGACTAATGTAAACGCTGCCGTTAAAAATAACTTTTTCATAATGTAATATTTAAATGATTGTTTAAACTAAACGACACATCATTTATAAAATTATCCATAAAGGTCTTATTTAACGTACTTTATAATTATTTAAGAGGAATTAGTAAAATATTCTATTTCGTAATGTTTTTCATCATTTTTTCCACAAATTCAAAAGCAGCCGGACAGATCACTGTATTTTTCAGCATCAGATGATTGATCTGGTAAATCTTTTTACGATCGGTATGAGGGTATTCTCTGCAGGCTTTCGGTCTTACTTCATAGATAGAGCAGGTATTGTCATTATTCAGAAAAAAACATGGAAGATTCTGCAGTACTTTGTCGTTATCTTCATCCACTCTCAGAAATTTCGCTTCAAAATCCGCCTGCTTCATTCGCAGGTGTTTTGCTATACGTTCAATATCCTTTTCAGTATATAAAGGTCCGGTTGTTTTACAGCAATTGGCACATTGCAAACAGTCTATCTCTTCAAAAACTTCTTCATGGGTTTCCTGAACAACATAATCCAGATTTTTGGGAGGTTTCTTCTTTAATCCATCCAAAAACTTTTTATGTTCTTTCTGCTTTTGTAAAGCCTGTTTTTTATAAAAATCTAAGTCCATTTATTCTTTATTTCTTACCGAAGCGGTAAGTTCTTCCTTTTGATATTCATTAATTTTATCCAGATCTAAAATTGTTGTCTGATTATCTTTATTCGGATAATACATGGGAACAAATCTGGCTCCGTATATAATTTCTCCCGTCACATAGGAAGACCTCTGAACGACTGTATTGGAGAAAACTTCATCAAACGCACGAACCTGAACAATAAGCTCAATATCTGTAGCATTAAAATCTTCTTCTGAAAATCCATAAAACGGTGAATTTTCATCTATTTTATGAACTACGGTCCAGTTTAATGCCAGGGTATTGATTTTGCTTAAATGGGTCTCTAATCTATAAAAATTGCTTTTGGGAACACCATTCTCAATCACTTCAATTGCAGCGGACACTATAACATCAGCATCCGTAAGGGCATTGTTTTTATATGGTGCAAGTCTGAACATCAATGCTGCGGCATCCTGAAAAGGGGCAATGACAGCAATATCAGAAAATCTTAAATAAGCCCTGGGTCTTGAGAATCTCCCGTAAAAAAGTCCGGTAGCGATGGCAAAGGTAAGCAATCCTAAAAAAGCCTCGAAAGTAGCCACTAAACTGGCCATAAAACCCACAGGGGCAATTCTCCCATACCCTACTGTTGTAAATGTCTGCGAACTGAAGAAGAATACGTCAATGAATTCGTTAAGAGGATCACTCTTATCTATTCCTGTGAGATGTTCTACTCCAATGATATAATAGATCATTGCAAACACCAGATTAATCAGGATATAGGCTACAACCAGATAGGAAATAAAGCGGAAGGATGACAGGTTCAGCATCGTATGATACCAGCTTAACCTATTGAAAACGTTCACCCCGGTTCTCTGAACATTCGGAAGCCCATCTTTATTGATAAATCTTCCTGATGCATTACTTCCGAAGCCACTGTTTTCCGTATTTTTCTGACGGATTTTTTTTCTGAATCCTCTTGTCATTTTCTGTATTTTTTCTCAGTTAAAGAACTTCAGGAATTTTTGAATCAGCAAATCTTCTGTTCGTCTTTACTTCGGTACAAAGATAAAATATTGTTTTCATGAAATTTATCAATCTTATGATTTGATTTTTAAATTGATTTTGCAGTACATTTGAAATATGAAAAAGCTGGAGTCAAGAGAAGATATTGAGCACCTTGTCAATTCATTTTACACCAAAGTTGTTAAAGATGAAACTATTGGATTCTTTTTTAATGATATTGCCAAAGTAAATTGGGATCAGCATCTTCCGAAAATGTATTCTTTTTGGGAATCTATTCTTTTTGGACAGATGACGTATAAAGGAAATCCCATGGGTGTACATTTCCCCATCAATGAGCTGCAGGCTATGGAACAAAAACACTTTGATCAATGGCTGAAACTCTGGCGAACCACTATTGAAGAAAACTTTGTGGGTGAAAATGCCGACATGGCCATCTACAAATCTGAAAATATTGCCAAATTAATGGCATTTAAAATGGAATTAGCCAGAAGACTCTAGTACAATTCCAAGTTTGGAATAAAACTTCAGCGAAGAGCTTTGCCCATAAAGAATTCCCTTTTCTTAAGGAACAATTACCGTAAAGATATAGGCTGCCAGATTGACTAAAAGAACGGTTCCGTACAGGATATTTGTTTTCCCCCTGCTCAACGAAAGCATGACAATAAATACAGATAACGAAAGCAGGATAATATCTTTTTTGTCCAATCCCAGTACCAATGGGATGTCATACATGATGCATACCGCTGATACCGCCGGAATGGTCAACCCTATACTTGCCAGCGCCGAACCTAACGCCAGATTTAAACTTGACTGTATCTGATTGGCTCTCGCAGCACGTATGGCGGCAACTCCTTCAGGAAGAAGCACTACAGCAGCAATAATTACCCCTACCAAAGACTTTGGAGCTCCCAGGCTCTGTACCATCTCTTCAATAGTATTCGAAAGTCCTTTTGCCATTAAAACGACAATGATAAGACAAATCACCAAAAAGGCAAAGCTTATGAATGTCTTCGTTAATGTGGGAATATAATGTTCTTCAGGATGCTCATCAGGAACGATGAAATAGCTTCTATGGCGTACTGTCTGTACCATCAGGAATACTCCGTAAATAGCGAGACAGGCAATGGAAATAAAAATAAGCTGTGCTTCATTATAAAAAGGACCATTCACACTGGAAGTAAAATTAGGAAGCACAAGGGTCAGTACCAGAATGGAAACGATACTCACCAGGTAAGTGGTGGCAGAAGTTCTTGCAAAGAACTGTTCATGGTATTTTACGCCGCCTACCAGAATACATATACCTAAAATCCCATTCAGGATAAGCATTACTGCGGCAAAAACGGTATCTCTGGCCAGCGTGATCGCCTGATCTCCGCCGGCTACCATCAGTGAGATGATGAGTGCCACTTCAATAATGGTGATACATAAAGCCAGAATGATACTTCCAAAAGGCTCTCCTACTTTATGAGCGACAACCTCGGCATGATGTACTGCCGATAAAACGCTTCCAATAAGAAAAATCCCCGCAATGATGTCATATATAACACCACCTCCCATGAGTCCGGAAAAATAGTAACCGACCGTAAGGACAGGAAAAATATAAGTATAATGTAAAAGTTCTTTGAATCTCATAAAGTGATTACAAAATACGAAAAATCTATAAAATTCGGAAGGTTAAAAGGAAATATTAATGATATTTTAATGAGTCCACAGGGTAAAGTCCTGAAAATCCGTCAGCATATGAAACAAAAGCCCAACGGCCGCAATTCTGACATTCCCTTTAAAAAACAGCATCAAAACATATACTGCAATTGCATAATAGGAATGTAAAATATGAAAACCTATACTGTTTCTTGATGGATCAAATATGGGATTGGCAAAAAGGTGATCCAGATCTACAAGCATCGTAGCCAGCATAATAAGATATGCCTTTTTCCAGTTTTTACGAAAAAAAATCAGCGCAATAAACACCGGGAAAACCAGATGTAAAAAATAATGTGTGATCTGTTTTAGTAAGAGAACTTCTGATGGAGCCATTAGTATAGGGTCATTTTTAGGATGAAAGATTTTACCATCGCAAAATTAAGGGTAATTTTCCATTCTTCACCTTTACTTTGACCCAATAATTTTGAGCTTCATTACCATAAAAGACATAATCTATATCAGAAATGATTCTTTTTTCAGTTTTACTTAAAGTACTTAAAGAAGAGAACAGCATTTCACTGTTTCTGATGAAGATATAGTTTTTTTCAAGTTTTGGAGACTGCTGTATTGGTTTTCTGGTAGACCTTACAACAATTCCGGCAGTATCTCTACTGGCATTATTGGGCTGAAATGGAATAGCTGTGAATTGATTCTGGGCATTGATCCATTTTTTAGTTTGAAAATACTCCCAGGTTTTTTCAGGAACCCGGCTTTGAAAATCAATAATATAGTTCGGCTGTATAATCTTCTGATACGCTTTTGTTTCAATCTCGTTAAAGTTATCATCATAACCAAACGTGATAATGGTATCATTTACCTGCTCAAGATCTGCAGTTACCTTAACATGGTTGATCTGTAGTGAATCTCCTTTATTTACACCAAAAAAATGAGTATAGTTTTTTATGTTGTCAGCATTTAATTCTGCTTCTAAAAAATGATTTCCTTGTTGTAATTTTGAGACAACCGCATTGACTATTTCCGGATTGGAGTTATTTTTTATTTCAATTTCATCATCTTTCAGCTCAATGGAAAAACTTTGGATTTTCTGCCCTGCAAGAAAAGAAATACTCCCTGCTGTATTTTGAATAAACTGATCTGCATTTAAAATGCTTTTGAAGGAAGTCTGAAAAACCTGTTTGTTTATGAGTCCAAGACCTGAACCGGAGGTTCCTACAATACAGTTTTCGCCTTCTATACTTAGAAAAACATGATCCTTTTGGAAAATATTCTTTCCTTTACTGATAAACTTTTGCTGCTTTAAAAACGCAGTAAATTTCTGCGGGTCTTTAAGTTCTATGATACTATACCATTCTGAAGCCCGCCCGCCTTTAAGGTGGAAAATCTGTAAAAAATCAGGGATTTTAATTCCCGAATCTTTTAGGGAAGCTGAAGTTTTCCCTTTTGTTTTACTACCCCATTGTGAAGGGTGCGTGATCAGGCTGAAAATATATTGCCTCGTCAGATTCTTTACGTCTATTAAAACCACTGCATCAGCGTTTTCAGGAATGAACCTGAGCTTCTTGTCCTTATAGAAAAGTACAAAACAAACGGTAACAGCCAGCAACAGAATTAACGGGGCAATAACTTTCTTTTTATTCATCTACAATACCGGTGTTTTTTTCTCTGAATCTTTTATTTTAAAAATCTCATTAAACAGATCAAAGAAATACATCAGACTGTTTTCAGAAGAATTTTTAATATTATAGTCCATTTCTGTTTGTATGCTCTCACCTTTCACTTCGGTTTTATAATACAGTTCTCCTACATTTTTTCTAAACAGATCCACTGTTTTTCTTTCTGAAGGACTTTTAAACTCTTTATCTAAACCGATTAGAAGTTTCTGAAGATCCAACCTTCCCGACAAAGGATATCTGGATGAATCTTTTGCCCATTTTCTGGAAACTTCAGACTGACTGTTAGCGGTGATATTATCCTGAGAACTCGTAAGATAGACCACACCATCTTTTACGATAAAGAACAACTGATCAAGATATCCTTCTTTTTTATCGTCTTTAAAAGCGTAAAAGTTTCCTACTTTCGAGAAGTTTTTAGCCAGCTTTTTATTCGTTGTCAATACATTGAAAATACGGTTCCAGTAGCCTTCATTCTCTGTAGCAAATGCAAACGTGAAATTAGGAACTGCTACATCTTTGGTTTTCTTAACCTCCTTTTCGTTATAGTCCTCATCATATTCATAATCAGTATAGTCTACTTTTTTCGATTTCAGCTCATTCAAAACAAAAATTCCGTTTCCTGGGGCTATTTTAGTAATGGCTTCTTCATCCAAAACAATTTTCATCGTTTCCATGATCAGCTCTACTTCATTTTTATATTTCGCATCTCCCGAATCCTGAATAAGACTGTATATGGCATCAAAAACTTTCCCTCCGTTTACATTAACGGCATAGTACCCGATACTCTTTTCATTGATAAGGTCCAGCAGCTTTCTGTTCTTTTTTCCTTTATAAATTGACGAGATATTTTTTTGCATCTCAGCATTTTTATGCTGGTAATTATTCACCAGCTTTACTTTATCCTTGTCAAAGTATAAGTTATAAGCAGAGTTTGAGTTGTACATATTCTGGAAAACCTGTCCAAAATCGTAGCGTTTCATCGCTTTACCGTAGATTCCATCATTAACGATTTTTCCGTAGTCCGTATAGACGAAAACATCAGAATTCGCATCTTTGAAAGTCAACATTTCTTTAGAAGCTTCCACTTCCAGGTTGGAGCTGAAATATTTGTCAAAATGAGCTTCAGCATATTTTTTTACAATCTTGAAATTCTCTCTGCGGATAGAATCCTGTTCTTTTTGGTAAGCTTTATCAGACTCAGAGTCATCATACTCCGGACCATAATTTTCCTCTACTTCTGGTTCCGGACTCAAAACATTCTCTTTTTCTTTAGGATACTGATGGTGTTTTTGCAGGTATTTGATATCCTTCTGAATTCTTGCAATTTCCGTGTTATTATCTTTGATGCTTTCTCTCAGGTATTTAATATCTTCTTTGAGAATTTTTATTTCATCTTTATAATCAAACGGCTTTTCCAATTCTTCGGCATAGACTGTGTCAACAACAGCACTATCAACCGCGATGGCAACACTGTCCGCAACTGTTGCCGCTTCATCGTTCCAGAGATCTTTATAGGGTTTAGTGTAGCTGATCATGCTAAGAACTGCACGGCTTCCATTCCATGCAACAAAAATATCATCATCTATATCAACGTAAGAATAATTATTTTTTTGGGATGTTTCCTGTCCTTTTTTCTTCACGGAATTAATGAATTCCTGAAATTTTTCTTTATTATCGATGATAAAATGAGTATGATAGGTCTTGATAGAATCATTAAAACTGGCATAGTGATACTGAACAGCATCGTATTTAATTCCGGTTTTAGAATAATCCGTCCATGAAGGCTTTTCTTTGCTCTTTTTACTTAGCTCGTGCAGCAAAGGATTAAGTTTATTCCAATTGATTTTGTTATTAAGTTGCTTCCCATTGACTTCCATATAAAATACGACATCATTCGGAACTTTCATACTATTTTGGGCTAAAGCCATGGTAAAACCAAAGACTAAGAAAATAATTTTCTGTATTTTTAAAACTATAGATTTCATGGTTGAATATTAGAAATTTATTGGAAAAGAATTGTATTTTGTAATTGTTTTTTCTGAAGAATTACATCTAAGATATCAGCGTCCATCTTTACAGCCTTTTTATTTGGAGAAAGCTGATAAGCGGTATTGGTCTGAGATTTCACAGCACTTTCAAACTGCATTACAGAAGTATATGTAGCACCATTAAAGACTTCTCTGTCGGCTTTACTCATCTTGTCGTAATCCGTTTTGAATGTATTCACTTTGTTTCTCATCAATACCTTTTTCTCAAGATTCTGACTGTAAATCTGTGTAGGGATCATTTTACCCAGTATATTCTGAGCTTTCAGCTTCTCTAGCCCGGCATTGATGTTTTCAATTTTCTTGAAATTACAGCTCAGCTTGATGATATAATTATCAAAGTCCATCGAAGTCTTCACATTAGTGATTCCCGGTGTTCCTTTGAAAATTTTAGTGGCTTCATTGATTTTATTTTCAATTTCTGACTTCTTGGGAACTTTTTTTCCATTAATCGTTTCCATTTTAGAAATTGAAGCGAGTCGTGTCTTGCTTTTGCTCGCATTAAGAATAATAGTATACTCCCCTGTTCCGTCAGCTTTTAGATTAATCTTGTCTAAAATATCAAAACAACTTGTCAGCAATAGTAAAGGCAAAAACAGAATACATAGCTTAAGAATATTTTTCATGTTTGGGTTTAAGACAACAAAACTACTCAATTTCGGCCTTAAATCCTTACAGTCTTTGATTTTTTGGACATAAATAGCTGTTTTCAGGTAGTTTTTTAAGACATACAATGATGCTATTATTGTTTCCGTTTTTTCAGATTTGTCCTTTCAAATAATTCTGGCGAAGATCCTCGTCCAGCTTTTCAATAGCATACCGAAGGCAAGTTCTCGGCATTTCTTTATAATACAGATTCAGATAACTGATTAATTCTCTTTCATTTTTATTCCCCATTTCCCTTAATAACCATCCGTTTGCTTTATGCATCAGATCATGGGTATGTTTCAGGTTTCTGGTCACCAATTCTTTGGTAAGATCAAATGATCCTTTTTTTACGTAATGCATAGTTCCCACCACAGCAATTCTCTTATGCCACATTTCTTCAGATTCTGAAAGGTCTCTCAGAAGGTATTCTTTCTGATTTTCGAAGGCATATCTGCCCAGAATTTTATAGCAGCTTGAGTCCACCAGATCCCAATTGTTAACATAGGGAAGATGGTGAAGATAAAAAACCACTATTTCATCTTTCATTGCCTGATCTTTTGTTTTTTCAAACTTTAAAATCAGCATAAAGAGAGCCGTGAGCCTGTGTTCGTGATATTCCGAAGCCAACAGCTCGCTTAATTCCTTTAAGTTGATTTTTGAATAGTATTCTTTAGCTACAGACCTTTGATCCGGAACCGTCACTCCTAAAAATAAATCTCCTTCTCCATATTCTCCCTTTCCGGTTTTGAAGAATCTTGGAAAAAATTCAGCTTTCTCGGGAATTGATAAAACGGCTAATGCCTCCTGTATTTCTTTGACAATACTACTCATATTGAACCGCTGTTAGTGTGACATATTACGCTTTGTCTTCCAGCACCACCGCCTCCTGTTCTTCTTCTTCCTTTGCAATCTTATTAGGATTGGCAACTTTGGCAATAGTAAGCCCCTGAACAATAATAGAGAATACTACCACGCAATATGTGATACTTAGAATGATCTCACTGTATTCGCTTTTAGGAATAGACATCGCCAGTGCGATAGACACCCCACCACGAATTCCTCCCCAAACCAGTACTTTTACGGTCTGCGGACTAAAGCTTCGTCTCAAAGAGGTGAATTTCGTAGGTCCCCAGATGGAAATAAACCGGGCAAACAAAACCACAACAATGGCTAATACTCCTGGAATCATAAAGTGTTTCAGATCTTTAATCATCAAAAGCTCGAACCCGATAAACAGGAATAATACAGCATTCAGGATCTCATCAATCAGTTCCCAGAATTTAATCAAATAATCCTGCGTAACAGATTTCATTTTGAAACTCCTGTTAAAATTCCCCATAAATAATCCTGCCGCAACCATCGTCAACGGACCGGAAATATGCATTTGTCTTGCAATAAGATAACCACCCATTACCACAGAAAGCGTTACCAGTACGGAAATAATATAATCATCCACTTCACGCATCAGCCTGGAAGTAACCCATCCCAGTAAAACCCCAAGTAAAATACCTCCTCCCGCTTCATGAAGCAAAAGCAATCCGATATTTTCAACACTTAAATCTACTTCTTTTCCGACTGCCAGCTGTAAAACCACTGTAAAGACTACAACCGCCATACCGTCATTGAAAAGAGATTCACCGGCTACTTTTGTTTCGAGTGATTTGGAAACCTTAGCCTGTTTCAGAACACTCAGAACTGCTACAGGATCCGTAGGAGAAATTAATGCTCCAAATACCAGACAGAAAATAAAAGGAAGTTTAATTCCTACATAAGGCAGTAAGTAAAACATTCCAAAACCTACAACAAAAGTGGAAATGACAACACCCGCCGTAGAAAATATCAATACCGGCCTAAACTGCTCCTTAAGATCATTGATGTTAATATGAATTCCTCCTGCAAAAAGAAGAAAATTAAGCATTGCTCCCATCAGAACCTCTGTAAAATCAATACTGTTCATCAGGTTATGAAGATGTCCGAAGGTTCTTGGAAGAACCGATTCTCCGAACAATACCAGGAAAATAGAAACCACAATGGCAATAACCATTATTCCGATGGTACTTGGAAGTTTAAGGAACCTATAGTTAAGATAGGCGAATATTGATGCTAATACGATTAATGCTGAGAATGAATAATATAACTCCACTAAGTGTTTTTTAAATTAATTAATTTATGAATCTAAATAAAGTACTTTGATATAGGTTTTAACCCCTTCTTTTTCCCAGATGTCAAACATTCCGTCTTTGGAAGGTTTTGAACCTCTGGTGTAATCCTGCCCAATTTTCAAAATATTCAGCAAAATATATTCGTCTCCCACGGAATTAACCAGATAAGCCGTTTTTTCAGATTTACCATCTCCGGAGCTTTTTATTCCATCCGCTAATGAACGGAACTGATTCAAGTGGTGCATAAAATTGTTTCCATCTTTGATAGAATCATAAGCTCTGAGAAGAATCAGCAGAATATCGAGATTGGTAGGATCTGTACCATACAAGGCTTTTCCCTGCTTTATACAGTCTTCAAAATTATTTTGTTTAAAAGCTTCTGCCAGGCTCTTAAAGCGGTCATCCGAGGTGATGATTTTATCCATTCTAAAATTCCTTCCATAGTAAAGATACTGAGATTCTATACTGTCTAAAGATCTTGGAAGTCCCTTGTACTTAAAAATAAGTTTTTCATAATTGTACGGGGAATCACTCTTGTTTAGACTTTTCTCAATAGCTTTCATATCAATTTTTGATTTCTGACTGAAGCCAAAAACCGAAAAAAATATGAATAGAAGAAAAAAGGGATATTTCATCAATTCTTGTTTTCTTCGTCGTCGTTATCGAAATACTCGAAAAGGAAATCGTTGTATGGGAATCTGGAAATATGAATTTTCATAACCTCATCGTAAATCATCTTCTTCATTTCCGGGAAGTTTTCTTTCGTCAGTGCAGAGATGAAAACAGTAGGATATTTAGATTTTGCCATCCATGTTTTTTCCCATTCTTCAAGAGAAATATTTCTTTTTGTACCTGGAGTCAGATCATCTTCATCTTTTTTCTCATAGCTGAAATCATCAATTTTATTGAAAACCATGATCATTGGTTTTTGATGAGCGTTGATTTCCATTAGGATATGATTCACAGATTCTATATGGTCTTCGAAACTTTCGTGAGAAATATCTACAACATGAATCAAAAGATCCGCTTCACGTACCTCATCCAATGTGGATTTGAACGATTCTACCAGCTGAGTGGGTAGTTTTCTGATAAACCCTACGGTATCGGTAAGTAAAAACGGTAAATTGCCAATCACAACCTTTCGTACGGTAGTATCCAGCGTTGCAAATAATTTATTTTCAGCAAAAACTTCAGATTTTGACAGGGAATTCATCAGGGTAGACTTTCCCACATTGGTGTATCCCACTAAAGCTGCACGAACTACTTTTCCACGGTTATTACGCTGGGTAGCCATTTGCCTGTCAATCGTTTTCAGCTTATCTTTCAATAAGGTAATCCTGTCACGGATGATACGACGGTCAGTTTCAATTTCCGTTTCACCGGGACCTCTCATCCCGATACCTCCTTTTTGACGCTCAAGGTGAGTCCACATTCTTGTCAAACGGGGTAAAAGATACTGATACTGTGCCAATTCCACCTGAGTTCTTGCGTACGAGGTTTGTGCCCGCTGAGCAAAAATATCAAGAATAAGGTTGGTTCGGTCCAAAATTTTAACTTCCATCTCTCTTTCCAGGTTTTTAAGCTGGGAAGGAGAAAGTTCATCATCAAAAATGACGGTTCCTATTTCATTTTCTTTTACGTATTCTTTTATCTCAATTGCTTTTCCGCTTCCGATGAAGGTTTTGGAATCAGGTTGGGTTAATTTTTGAGTGAAGCGTTTCTGTACGGTTGCTCCTGCTGTGAAAGCCAAAAACTCCAGTTCGTCCATATACTCCAGTAGCTTTTCTTCATCCTGATGCTGTGTAATAAGACCCACCAAGACTGCTTTCTCATAATTATGTTCTTTCTTTTCTAACATGAAATTCTATCTATGTTTATGATTTTTACAAGATAATATTTTTCAGAAAAAAAACAAAATCAAATTTTATTTAATAACACTTTTTAATATAATTTTAAGTCCGCTATAGTATTGTTTCATAAAAATCAATAACTTTATGTAATAATTTTAAGATTTTAAAATCTTAAAATTAAAATAGTTAGACTAATTGCCAGAAGATCATGATTACACAAATTAAGTGTATGATTATTGATGATGATGAACTGGATAAGCTGGTTCTTCAGCATTATATCAGACCGTATGAAAATATAGAAATTGTCGCTTCTTTCGATTCGGCAGAAAAAGCAATTCCCTATCTCGACCTTCCCATTGACCTTCTTATTATCGAAACCAACTTAAAGGGAATGAGTGGTCCGGAATTCAGAAAACTGGCCCATAAAATACCTGCCTGTATTTTTGTGAGCTCCCATCCTGAGCTGGCCGCTACTGTTTTTGAAATCAATACCCTGGACTTTATAACCAAACCTCTAACAGCAGAACGGTTTCATTACTCCATGCAGAGGCTTTTTGATTTTTTCAAAGTAAAAGAAAAGTGCGATTGCTATGATGCCCTATTTGGGGAAAATTTTATTAAGATAAAAGAAGGTGGTAATATTTCTCAGATCAGGAAAACAGATGTTTTGTATCTGGAAGCCTTGAAAGACTATACCCGGATTATCACACTGGAAAAAAATCACTGTATCCTCGATTCTTTAGGAAACCTGCTTCTTAAAAACTTCTTTGATTCTTTTGTAAGGATACACCGCAGCTATGCCGTACCCAGACATCTTATCCGTGGAAAAAGCTGCCATGAAATAGAATTAACCCACCACATCAAGCTTCCGATAGGTAGAGCTTACAAAAATAACCTCTCCTTTTTCGAGCCCTAAAAACACAGACTTTCTTCAACAATAATTCACAAAACGCCATTGGTCGATTATTTCTGCCGTTGGTCTATTTTTCCATAATCCGATGTGCATAGGTGGTAATTTAGTCTTCCCAAATTTGCCCTTAAAAAAACTTTTTACTAATCACCTAAAAACTGCTATTCATGAAAAAAAAATCTATTTATTGCCTCACCTTGCTTGTATTTTCTGTCGTCATCTTTCGGGCCCAGTCAGCACTTTTGGCTACCGGAGCGGATGCGTCATCAGGCAATGGTTCTGTATCTTACAGTATAGGCCAGACTGCATACCTCAACAAAGGTACTCCCATTCAGCTTATTGAAGGGGTACAGCAGGGGTTCGAAATCACCACCCTTTCCTCCCAGGAAGCTTCATCAGATCAAAAAGATCAGAAAGACATTCTTATTTACCCTAATCCTTTTAAAGAATATTTGTATCTGGATTTTACCACAAACGATTATAAGAATTCAGAATATCAGTTATTCGATTCTCAGGGCAAACTGATCAAAAAAGATATGATTTTACAATCAAAATCTGAGCTTAATTTCTCTGCACTGCCTTCTGCCATGTATATTATCAGAATTAGCAGGAATGGAGAAAACATTAAAACTTTTAAAATCATTAAAAAATAAATGCCATGAAAAAAATATTACTACTGTCCTGGATTCTCTTAGGCTTCTTTATGGGGCTTTCACAGGCTCCTGAAAAAATGAGTTATCAGGCCGTCATGAGAAATGGTGTCGGACAACTGCTAAGCAATCAGGCCATCGCTGTCAAGGTAAGTATACTGCAGGGTTCTCCTGCCGGAGCAGAGGTTTATTCTGAACGACTTACCGGAAATACCAATACCAATGGTCTTATCAGCCTTGAAATAGGAACGGGAACCATTATTACAGGAACATTTGCTTCGATCAACTGGTCATCAGGAAACTATTATTTAAAAACTGAAACCGACCCTGCGGGAGGAACCAACTATACTATTACAGGAACCAGCCAACTGCTAAGTGTTCCGTACGCTATGTATGCCAAGACCGCAGGAAACAGTGGCGGTACCTTTACCATTCCTTATACCAATACGGTAAATAATGCTTCTACTTTGTTTTCATTAACGAATGATGGAGATGGAACTTCTTTAGAAGGGACTAATAATACAGCCACTTCAAGTATTGCTGCAGTAAGAGGAATTGTGACCAGTACGGGTCCCGGAGGTTTTTCTTCAGGGGTACGCGGGATCAATAACGGAACCGGAGGCCTTGGAGTAGGAGTTTGGGGAAGCCAAAACGGAAGCGGATGGGGTATTTATGGTGTTACTCCCAATGGATTAGGGGTGTATGGAAATTCCAGTGGAAATGGATATGGGGTATATGCAAACAGCAATACAGGAACGGGACTTTCTGCGACCAGTAACAACGGAATTCCTGCTAACATTGCGATCTTCAATAATGCGAATAACAATAATGTTCTTAATGCTTCTACTCTAGGAAATGGAACGGTCATCAATGTGACAACTTCCGGAAACGGAACCGGTGTTTTCAGTTCAACAGGAAGTGGCTTTGCAGTACACGGTATCACGTCTGCCCAGACTTCTGCAGGGATTATAGGAGATAATAGCGGAGCCGGTGAAGCAGTGGTAGGAAGAACAACCAGTGATATTGCCGGAGCTGTAGTGGGTAGAAATGACGGAGGTGGATATGGGGTAAGAGGATTTATTGCCACCAATGCCACCGGAACCGGTATAGGAGTTTATGGACAGGTAGGTTTAAATAACAGTACAGGCCGTGCAGGCCGATTTGAAAATCTGAACCAAACCAATACAACCAATAATACGTTTGAGGTAGAAACTAATGGCAATGGAAACATCCCTGACAATACACAGGGGAATGCGGCCTCTTTTCTTGTCAACAACACCAATAGCGTTGGAGCGGCAGTAAGAGGACAAGTCAACACTATTTTCGGAAACTTTGGAGCAGCAGGTGTTTTCGGTATTTCTTCCGGAACAGGAGGTTTTGCCGGTTTATTTCATGCTTCTAATCCTTCAGGTAACGGAGCCGCACTGGTTGCTATTACGGATGGTAACGGAAATGCAATTACCGCTAATGCGAGCAAAAACGGTAATGGTATTGAAACCAATATTGATGGTAACGGAAATGCATTGTATGCCTGGGTTCCATCTTTTGCAACCGGACGTGCCGGACGGTTCAATATTTTTAATGATGCCAATACCAGTGATGTAATTACGGTAACCACAGTAGGAAATGGTACTGCAGGAAACTTCAAAGTGGATAAAACTCAGGGAACTTCTCCGGCAGTAAAAGGGGAGGTCAATTCGATATTCGCCAATTTCGGGACAGCCGGTATTTATGGTTTATCATCCGGAACCGGAGGATACGGAGGTTTATTTTACTCATCAAACGCTTCAGGAAATGGTCCCGCTTTACTAGCCTTAACAGAAGGAAACGGAAATGGGATTACGGCCAATGCCGGTGGGACGGGTGATGGTATTGAAGCCTCTTGTGATGGAAATGGTAATGCGATCTCAGGTTTTATACCCAATTTTGGCACAGGTAAAGCAGGGAGATTTGCGAACTTCAATAACAGTAACGGCCAGCCGGTAGTACATGTAACCACTACGGGGACGGGCTCTACCTTACTTGTCAATCATCAGGGACCATCCGGTGATATTGCCGTCTACCAGAGTGCTTCAACCAATGTAGCCAGAATCAACAAAGCCGGAAGAGGATTTTTTAACGGAGGAACACAAGCCAGTGGGGCTGACGTTGCCGAAGCTTTTGATGTGGAGGGAAAAATTTCCGAATATGAAACCGGAGATATATTAGTGATCTCAGTAAATTCTGACAGAACCGTAGAAAAATCATCAAAACCCTACTCTAACCTTGTTGCCGGTGTATATGCTACCAAACCGGGAGTACTTCTTACGGAAGAGCATATTGATACCGATATCTCAGATAAAGTTCCTATGGGTGTAATCGGGGTAATTCCCACTAAAGTATGCCTGGAAAACGGAAAGATAAAAAGAGGTGACCTTTTGGTGACTTCTTCAACACCGGGAGTAGCCATGAAAGCCAGCCTTAAAAAGGTAAAAATAGGGCAAGTGATTGGAAAATCCCTTCAGGATTATGATCAGAAAGAAATTGGAAAAATTCAAGTATTAGTCAACATAAAATAAACCGTCATGAAAATAGTATATATCACATTGTTATTATTCTTAAGCTCCGTTATCTATGCCCAGGAAAATAAACAGGCAGCACAGACAGAAGATCAGGCTCAGGTTTTAAAACAGGCAAAGGAACAGGAAGCAAAGACAGTAAAAGACAATCAGGAAAAAACAGAGAAAAAAACTTCCTCAACGGCTCTGGTTTCAGATCAGGGACTGGAAGTGAAAAAACAGGAAGCAAAACCTAAGGTACCCTCTGGTTCCGGGAAGTTACTTCCCAATACAGCAAACCTTGAAGAAATAAAATCAACAATTCCCAACAGACAGGCATCCCGTAATACAACGAATTCTAGGAACACAAATAATACAACAGGATTACCCAATACTGCAACGCTGGAGCAAATAAAAAAAACAATTCCAAAAAACTGATAACTTAAAAGCTAATAACCTATCTAGATTTTTCAAACAAAAGAAGTCCGCCAATCCGGCGGACTTTTATATATTGGTAATGATAATTAAGATTAATCCCAATCAGCAGCTACAAACTTCATTGTATTTCCTTTCTCATCAGAAAGTGTCAGAAAATGTCCTTCTACAGTGTATTTGGTCATCGTATCAAATTTCTTTTGAAAAGAAGTTTCCAGCTCCATATTCTGACAGGCCATCATGGTACTCGCTCCATTTGATATTTTTACTTTCCCTCCTTTTTTAAATTCTAAAGCAAAAGACATTCTGTTGCATCCCATGTAAGCACTTCCCTGAATTTTACCATCTTCCATCTTCCCGGTGAGGTTGATTTCTGCTTTATTGGCAATCAGCAGATCTTTAGAAAAACCATCTAAAGAAATCAGCATCCATTGTCTCTGAAGGGCAGGATTTTTATCCGGCAGAGCAGAGCAATTTAAGACAAGACCCAGAAATAAAACGGTAAAAAGTGATACTAGTATTTTTTTCATGCGCATTATCATTCCATTTTCATACCAATCTGGGACTGAATATCGTAAAAATTAGTAAATTAGCGACACAAAAATTATATTATAAAATGAAAAGACTATTTCTACTATTCACTTTCTTGCTGAGCTTTGCTCAGATGAGGGCGGATGAGGGGATGTGGCTGCTAATGCTCATCAAAAGACTTAACGGTGTTGATATGCAAAAAGAAGGTCTACACCTGACGCCTGAAGAAATTTATTCAGTAAATAATTCAAGCTTAAAAGATGCTATTGTAAGCTTTGGAGGTTTCTGTACTGGTGAAATTGTTTCTGACAAAGGACTGATATTTACCAATCACCACTGTGGTTATGGCGCTGTGGCGGCTGCTTCTACACCAGAAAAAGACTATTTGAAGAATGGTTTCTGGGCAATGAAACAAAAAGACGAATTTAATGCAAAGGATCTTTATGTAAGATTTTTAGTAAGAATGGATGATGCTACGCAGAGAATCAATTCTAAACTAAACAACAATATGACCGGAGCAGAGAGAAAAGCTGTTATTGATGCTGAAACAAAAGCAATCCAGACAGAAAACTCTGAAAACGGAAAATATACTGTAGTGGTAAGAGATTTCTTTAACGGAAATGAATTTTATTATTTCGTATATCAGGATTATAAAGATATCAGATTAGTAGGTGCTCCACCTTCCTCATTAGGAAAATTCGGTGGTGATACTGATAACTGGGAGTGGCCAAGACATACTGCTGACTTCACAGTCTTCAGAGTATATGCTGATGCTGCAGGAAATCCTGCTGAATATTCTCCAAGCAACACTCCTTTGAAGCCTAAGCATTTCCTTCCGGTTTCTCTTAAGGGAATTAAGCCTGGGGATTTCTCAATGATCTTAGGATACCCTGGTAGAACTAACCGTTACCTGACTTCTTACGGAATTCAGCAAATGGTAAACAAAGACTATCCGGCATGGGTAGAGGCTTCTAAAGTGGCTATGGACGTAATGAAAAAGTATATGGATAAGGATAAGGCGACTCAGCTTAACTATGCTTCTCAATATGCTTCTGTAGCGAACTACTGGAAAAACAGACAGGGAACTATTGATGCCGTAGATAAAAACGGAACCATCTCTGACAAACAGAAAATTGAAGATACTTATAAAAAATGGGCTGCAATGCCAGGAAACGATGCTTATGATGGTGTTCTGGAGGATATTGGTGCTTATTACACGCAGGTTTCAGACAGAAATGTTGAGAGAAACTATGCTTCACAGTTTGCAAGAAACACAAAATATATCTCTCTTGCTTTACAGGTAGGTTCTGCTCTTAAGGCTTATGCTGCTCAGGATATGCAGGGAAGATTAGCGATGAAAGCTAAAACAGAAGCTGCAATCAAAGGTGCTTATGAAAACTTCAATCCTTCTTTGGAAGGAGAGATGCTTGCCGCTATGACAAGTCTTTACCAGGCAAGAGTTAAAAATAAAGATGTAGCTTCTGCTACTATTTTAGGATTAGACGCTAAAACGGTTTCTAACCTGGCTTATTCTTCAATTTTTGCTAACAAAACTTCTGCTACGAACTTCTTATTGAATCCGGATGCATTAAAGCTTGATGCTGATCCACTTTGGAAAACAGCTAACGGAATCATGGCAGATCAAAAAATGAGCACTGAAAGATATGTTAAGGTAGATGATAATTTTGCAAAAAATAACCGTCTGTTCTTAGCTGGATTAATGAAGGCTATGCCTGAGAAAAAATTCTATCCGGATGCTAACTCTACTATGAGATTAACTTATGGTACTGTAGATAAACTTCCTATCAGAAATGACAGAAATTATTTCGGTATTAAAGATAACTATTATACAGACATGACTGGTCTTGTAGGAAAATACAAGAAGGGTGATGAAGAGTTTGATCTTCCTCAAAGAGTGATCGACCTTTATAACCTTAAAGATTTCGGACAGTATGCAGATGCTGCAGGTTATATGCCTGTAAACTTCCTTTCTAACAACGATATTACAGGAGGTAACTCTGGTTCTCCGGTAATTGACGGTGACGGAAACCTTATCGGTATTGCTTTCGACGGAAACAGCGAGGCATTAAGCGGAGATATCGTATTTGAACAGGAATGGCAGAAAACAATCAACGTAGATGTTCGTTTTGTTCTTTGGACAATTGACAAATATGCTGGTGCCAGAAGATTAGTGGATGAGCTAAAGCTTGTAAGAAGTGAAAACACTCCTGCTGATACAAAATCTAAAAACTCAGGTACGACTACAGCACCTAAGAAAATAAAGAAAAAATAATCTCTTTTGATCTATTTTTAAAACCGTGAAATTTAGTTTTCGCGGTTTTTTTATTTTTGAATAATAAAATCTTTCATCATGATTCCTAAAACAATAGAGTTTACAGCCACCATTCAATGAATGCCGCCTATGTAGAGTTTCCTTTTTCTACTGAAGATGTATTTGGAAAAAAAGGACTGGTCAGGATCAAGGCTGTTTTTGACAGTCAGGTAGAATACCGGGGAAGCCTTGCCAAAATGAAAACCGACTGCCACCTCTTAGGACTAACCCAGGAAGTAAGGAAGCAGCTTGGAAAAACTTTTGGAGATGAGGTTTCCGTTTCTCTTATGGAAGATAAGGAGGAAAGAATTATAGCCATTGCAGAAGATATTGCTTTTATCTTTAATGAAAACCCTAAAGCCAAAACAATATTCGACAGCATGAGCTACACTCACAAGAAGGAATACATCCGCTGGATTGAAGAAGCTAAGAAGCCTGAAACAAGAGAAAATAGAAAGATCAAAATGATACAGATGATCTTAGACGGTAAAAAGGGAATATAGCATACGCCTCCTTTTCTTTGTCTCAAATTTTTAATTCTGCTTCCAGATACTGAACTCCCCCACCATTGGTAACGGTGATGAATCCGTCATAATGAGCAATTCTCACCCCCAGTTCATTGGTAACTTCTTTGAAGTATCCCGTTTTTTCTGTATTGTCGGGCATTATATTTTTTTGCCATAAAAACGTGGCAGACTGGCCCCTTTTATTTTGAAATACCAATGAGCCCAACGTACTTCCCAATCCGAATGATTTAATATCTACCACCGCGCTTTCATTGGCTACAAAATCTTTAGTTAAAACAATAAAACTATCCATTTAATATTTTTTTGATTATAAGTTAATTCTTAGGTCAAGAGGTGCATTCATACATCTATTTTGTCCTGCTGCAAATATTGTCCTGCCTAACGACAAAACTCGACGTATTATTTACTAAAGGTCAACTCATAAGAAAATAATTATTTTTTTGTCAGGATGTTAGAAAGTCTTCGACTATAGTTTTAGCACAGTTATAACTATAAAAAATTATCTTATGAAAAAGAACTTTTTAAAATGTACAGCAGCAGGTCTTATCGCTGCATTTAGTCTTTATTCATGTAACGATTCTGATGATGACATGATGGGAAATGTGTCCTTTCAGAGAAGTATTACTTTTGAGAATGTTGTCACCCCTAAGGACTTTGTAGAAAGTGGCAGCTTTCAGGGAACGGGACAGCCGGTGATCTTACCGGGACAATCGGTTTCTATTAAATTCAGCGCAGGAAAAGCTCAGTCTTTAATGTTTTCAACTATGTATGGTGCTTCCAAAGACTGGTTCTTTGCCTCTAAGCAACCCGGAATACAATTATTTGATAATAATGGGAATGCCATAGCTGGCGATGTTTCGTCAGAAGTACTTTTATGGGATAATGGAACCAAAGACAATATGACGGGATTAGCGGAAAGCAAACCTATTATGCAGGTTCCTAATGTCATTGCATCACAATTGATGAAGCTGAATCTTGCTTATAATGATGTAACGTCTGAGTTTACCCTAACCATTACCAATACTTCCGGTGGAACCGCTCATGAAACACCTTTTTCTCCCGGCGTCTGGGCTGTTTCCAATTACAATGGTTCTCAGCTATTAAACAGCACTCCATTCTTTATGCCTAACACATTATCCAACCCTGAGATTACCGATATTGCCCAAATGGGAAGCATCACAAAAATGATGACAAAACTAAATGCGAATACGGGAATTATGACAGGACTCTCCCCTGCTTTGGTGGTTGTTTATCGAGGTGATAAGAACCCGATCTATGAATTAGGAAAAAAGGATAACGGAATGGGGTTAAAGGAGATTGCACAAATGGGAAATGTTGCCAAACTTCAGAACAGTTTACAATCTTCACCGAACGTGAAAGGGGTATTCATTGCCGGAAATGCACCTGTATCACCAGGAAGTAAAGTTACTACCAGCTTTAAGGCAGATCCGGGCGACAAAATTGCTTATGTTACCATGTTTGGATTCTCCAATGACTGGTTCTATGCCAATGAACAGAATATTGATGCCAATATAAAAGGAGACGTTACTTCCGGAACAGCTTTATTTGATTCCGGAACCGGCATTGATCAATATCCGGGAGCGGGAAACCATCAGGCTTTATTTGGAGGAACTCCACAGAGTGAAAATATGGTTATTTCCAAAGTGGGAACATCATATCCGGTTCCTGCTGTACAAAATGTGATCAAAGTAACCGTAAACTAGTCGTACAATAAAAACATACATTTTGATTAAAAGGTCAGACAGTAAGTGTATTGTCTGGCCTTTTTTATTTTCATAACCGGTAATGAAGTTTTAAAATACTTCACAGGCAGACCTATTTACGTACTCAAACAAAGTTTATTGACAACTGAAAAAAATTCATTTAAATCATAGTACCTCATCAATTCTGATGAAAATTGTGTTAAAAAAAAGAAAGTATAAGTTATTTTGTTATAATTCCATTAAAAAGCAGATTATAGATCAAAAAAAGGATTAGTTTTTGGTATAATTCTGAAAACACATTGATGATTAGATTCGCTTATTTATTTTTAATGTTATTAGGTGCAAGTGTAAATGCTCAAAGTAATAGGTTCTACTATGAATTAAAATTTAAGCCCGACACCATTGCTGCTTATGAATTAAAGGAATTTTTCATTACCGACATCAACCCTAAATCGGTAAAATACTATTCATTAATTGATCAGAAAAATGATAGTATAATGAAAAATCCAAGCTCAGATTCAGAATACGAAAGAACGAAATTGTATCACTATATCAGTAGAGAAAGAAACAGTTTCAATAACACAAATTATTTCATCGTTGGCAATATAACTGCCCAAATGAAAACCAATGATGAAATGAAATGGACTATTCTACCTCAAACAAAAATGCTGGATAAGCTAAAAGTACAGGCAGCTGCAACCAACTTTGGAGGCAGGCAATGGACAGCATGGTTTACAGACACGATCCCAATTCCCGAGGGTCCTTATAAATTTCGGGGGCTTCCGGGTATGATCCTAGAAATATATGACAGCAATAATTATTTTCATTTTACATTGGTCAAAAATAAAAGGCTAGATAAAGAATATGATACTTTAGGGATTGTAGAAACCCATTTTGGGGAAAAGCCCTTACTCATTGATAAGCAAAAATATATTAAACTCAAGCAAACAGGATACAACAATCCTTTTGAAGACATGATCAATAACAAGATAACATCGTATACTGACGAGAATGGAAATGAAGCAGCTTATGATTACAGACAGATGACATTAGAAAAACAACGGGAACTCAAAGCGCTCAACAATCACATCGAGAAGGAGTTTATAATGCAATATAAATAGAAAGCTTCATGTTGGAATTATCCATTCCAGAACTCCCTGTCCAAACTTCTGTATTGTATAGCTTCGGAAATATGATAAGACAGGATTTTCTCAGCTTCTTCAAGATCGGCTATAGTTCGTGCTACTTTCAGGATTCTGTCATATGCTCTGGCGGAGAGATTTAATTTTTCCATAGCTAATTTGATAAGGCTGAAAGAGGCTTCGTCTAATTCACAAAATGCTTCAATTTCTTTAGGACCTATCTGTGCATTACAGCTGATATTCAGGTTTTCATACCTTTTATTCTGAATATTCCTTGCCTTTACTACCCGATCTCTTATCTCTTTGCTTTTTTCACCCTTCCTTTTTTCGGAAAGTTGCTCGAATTCCACCTTCTGCACTTCTATATGGATATCAATTCTGTCTAAAAGCGGTCCGGAAAGTTTATTCATATACCGCTGCATTTCGTAAACAGAAGATGTATTACTGGGGTCATCCGGAAAGAAGCCACTTGGGCTGGGATTCATTGAGGCAACCAGCATAAAACTTGCGGGATAATTGACCGTAAATCTGGCTCTTGAGATGGTGACCTCACGATCTTCCAATGGCTGTCTCATCACTTCCAGCACGGTCCGTTTAAATTCCGGCATTTCATCAAGAAATAATACTCCATTATGGGCAAGAGAAATTTCTCCCGGCTGAGGGTAGCTTCCTCCTCCCACCAAAGCAACATCAGAAATCGTATGGTGTGGAGATCTGAAGGGGCGCACAGTCATTAATGAAGCTTCGGTTCCTATTTTTCCTGCTACAGAATGAATCTTTGTGGTTTCCAATGCTTCTTTCAAGGTCAACGGAGGCAAAATACTGGGAACTCTTTTAGCCAGCATGGTTTTTCCACTTCCCGGAGGACCGATAATAATGATGTTATGCCCTCCTGCTGCGGCAACTTCCATAGCTCTTTTTGCGGCTTCCTGTCCTTTCACTTCAGAAAAATCAAAAGGGAAATCATTGATTTTATCCTGAAATTCTTTTTGGGTATCTAATGTCAATTTTTTAAGTGCCTTTCCCTCATTAAAAAAATCAATGACTTCTTTAATATTTTCCACTCCATATACCTCCAGGTCATTAACAATTGCTGCCTCGCGGGCATTCTGAACCGGAAGAATAATCCCTTTAAAGCCTTCTTCTCTGGCCTGGATCGCAATAGGAAGAACTCCTTTTATCGGCTGAAGGCTTCCATCTAAAGAAAGCTCGCCCATAATGATGTAATGCTGGATTTCTTCAGCCAGAATCTGATCGGAAGCCGCCAAAATACCAAGAGCAATGCTCAGATCATAAGCAGATCCCTCTTTCCTGAGATCCGCAGGCGCCATATTAATTGTAATTTTCTTTCCGGGGATTTTGTAGCCCACATTTTTAAGGGCCGCAGATATCCTGTAGCTGCTTTCTTTGATCGCATTATCGGGAAGACCTACCAGATGATATCCCACTCCTCCCGTATCTACATTCACTTCAATAGTAATCGTCTGGGCAGCAACTCCGTGAATGGCACTTCCATAAATTTTTATCAGCATGGGTGTGTTTTTTCAAGTAAATATAACCAATAAGCTATTTTAGAAAATTGAATTTTGCCTTGATAATATTCTATAAAAAACAGAGATAACTAAAAACATATCAACGAAATATGCTCTCAGAATAGTCTTGAGATGAGTATGACATACAATTTTATTCTGTCAATCTATTCTGACCTCCCCAATAACAAAGCTGGCGCAATAAAGGAATTAACGAATCGGCCTTTTGTGTAAAGGTGTATTTAATTCCTTTCGGTATGGTTTCAGAAATTTCAGCTTTCTCAATAATCCCCTCCTTCTCTAACATTTTTAATTGTCTGCCCAGAACCTGGTCAGAGATATTTTCCAAATCGGTTTTTATCAGACTAAACCGGTTGTTTCCATGGGCAATAGAAAAAATAATCTGCGATTTCCATCGGCCGCTAATTAACTGAAGGACATAATTAAAATCACAGGTATTTAGCAGGTATTGGCTATTTATGCTATTTGTTGAATTTTCCTTTTCCATTCTACTAACAATTTTGTTCGTTATTGCCCATTGTTAATCATTGTAGCAACTTTGATACAAAGTTATAAATAATGATAAAAAAAATAAATCAGCATTCACTAGGCATTTATCTGGTCATTTTAGCGATGGCCTGTGTGCAGTCAGGAACTGCAATAGCCAAATTTTTATTCCCTGTTTTGGGTCCTGCCGGAACTGTAAGCTTAAGATTGGGAATTGCATCGCTATTGCTCTTGGTCATTTTTAAAGTAAAAATAGTTGGCAGAAACAGATTTGACTATGCCTGGTGTTTATTATACGGACTTTGTTTGGCAGGAATGAATTTGTCCTTCTATTATGCCATTAAATTCATTCCGATGGCATTAGGAACTACTATAGAATTTACAGGTCCCTTAGCCTTAGCGATCATTCTATCAAGAAAATACCAGGATTTTATTTGGGCGGGTCTTGCGGGTTTAGGCATTGCTTTAATTACTCCCTGGAGCAATACAAATGGTATTCATCTAGGAGGTATAGCACTTGCTGCCTTAGCGGGCACATTTTGGGTTGGATATATTCTATGTGGAAAGCTGGTGTCCCAAAAAATGAAATCTATTGATGCCGTTGCTTTAGGGATGGGGTTTGCATTCTTACTGGTATTACCATTTGGGTTAAATGATGGTTTTGTTGAAAAATTAAATATCAAGTGGTTATTATTGGGGGTATGTGTCGCTTTATTATCCAGTGCAATTCCTTTTAGTTTGGATATGAGGGCTTTCAAAAACTTATCTTCAAAAACCTATAGCATCCTTATGAGCCTTCATCCGGCTCTGGCAGCACTATCAGGGTTTATATTCCTGGGAGAGCGTTTAAATCTAATTCAAACATTAGCTGTACTCTCCGTAATTATAGCCAGTATAGGATCCGCAATTACGTCTAAAAAATAGCTGTTATAATCATTCCTTACCATAGGCCGATCGCTATTCTATATTTAGCCGGTTATACTTTTGTAAGGCATCAATAAGTAAATCATGGGGCAGTGCAACAGCTGTATTACCATTTACCCCTTCCATTGTTCTCGCAGCTACCATAGCATTAATTATAGATTCTTCAACGACCTGAGCTGTTGCTTCGAAGAGCGGTGTCATCTGATCATTCGAAATCGTTTCTACCTGTGTATTTTCATTTCGGTTAAAAGCATCTTTGTTGGCAGTAGAAAATGCCAGGAATATTTCCCCGGAGCCATTTGCCCCACGCCCTCCGACCATTCCTATGCCTATCGTTACCCTTTGGGCAATTCTTTTTAACTGATGAGGTAAAAGTGGTGCATCTGTAGCTATTACAACGATAATGGAGCCATCTCCTTCCTGCCTTCTTGATGTAGGCGGTCCATTAAAGATAGAGCTTTCAAAATCCTTAAGTTCCAGCCCTATAGGAACTCCGGCGATCGTAAGATTCTTTTTAATCCCAAAATTAGATTGTACAAGAGCTCCCACAGTATAGGAAGTGTCTTTTATCCGGGCTATTCTTGATGAAGTTCCCGTTCCCCCTTTGAATCCGAAGCTCATCATTCCTGTTCCGCCACCCACATTTCCCTCTTCCAAAACTCCGGAAGAAGCATTGTTAATGGCCTCCAATACATGTTTTTCTTTTACATGAAATCCATATATATCATTGAGGAATCCATCGAAAGTTTCTCCAACAACAGGATAGGTATACCACCAGTCATCTGTCTTATACCAATTGATATCTACATACCATTTTAAAACACTGTCTAAAACAGTCCCCACACTATTGGTATTGGTAAGCATGATGGGAGATTCTAAAAAACCAGATTCTGTAATCCAGGTTGTCCCTGTCATTTCCCCATTCCCATTCAGGCTATACCAATTTGCGTAAACAGGGCTGAATTTCTTTTCTTTTCCTACCGGAAATATTGCCGTCACACCCGTTCTTATTTTTATGGGATTCTTGCTGGCTGAGAAACTGATGTCATCAGAAATAATAGTACTGTACCCTACTTCCACACCTTTAACATCCGTTATTGAATTATATTCTCCCGGAATTCCCTCAAATGGAATTCCTAAATCTCTTGCTCTTAATTTTTTCATCGCTAAGTCAAATTTAGATCAATCAAAATTCCATAAGTATTTTATCATTTACAATAACGAACTAAATTGTGAGTACAATGAAACAGGTTGATCTGTAGTTTATTATTCTGGAATATACTTTGCGGCTGGCATTACAATGCCGCATAGCCAAAAAATGCAAGAAGTGCGGTCCCTATTATCCCGGAGAAAAGAAATGAAAAGAGTTTGAAATTATTTTTTGATTAAAAAGATGAACGCAAAGCTTATGAATAATTCCGCTTTATTTTAAATGGGCAAAGTGGTGCGACTTTGTCGCTGATGAAGATGTATCCATAGGCTTCGACGAATCAACGAAGTTGATTCTATCCTTTGCTCTCTGAAAATATGGATCATGAAGCTAGAGCTTTGCGTTAGAAAAACACATCATCAGTACATGACCTTTTTAATCAAAAAAATCATTAAAGAATGTGATTTGGAATAAGAAAAAACATTGTTCCCCCTCAGAGAAAATAGTAGCAGAACTCAACACAGGTAAGGGTTTGTAATGATGGATATATGCACAAATATAATGCCTTCCCGTGTATTGCTGTAGATTGTATGATCGCTAAAAAAATCGGTACAAATAAATTGTACCGATCCTCCACTTTAAAACTAACAAAAAAGATTATTTAATCTTCTACTTTTTTATGAATTTATTTTTATAAACGTTGCCGTTTGAACCTTTAGAAACAATAATATAGTTACCTGGAACAAGATGACTTACATCAATGGCCTGGTTGTATTTGTGATCGTTTTTCTGCAACACTAGTTTTCCGGACATATCTATAATTGTAACTTCCTTATAAACTTTATCAGATTCTTTTCCGATATAAAGGAACTGGGCTGTAGGATTCGGATAAATTTTCAGGTTATTATCTTTCTGCTTTGTTTCTCCTGTTCCTAAATTTTCGCAGAATTCCCAGTTTCCGAAATTCAGCTGTACGAATGAAAAAGGATCCAGCATTTCACATTGGTCCGGGCAGTACTCAGTACAGGCATAGAATCCATATTTTCCGGTTTCTGTAGCCGTAAAGGAATCTCCATTCACTCCAGCGATGATACAAGGGTCTCCCGCAACCGGAGGATTGCTGCCTGGAACGCATTTAAACCAGGTATGATTGCCATATACGACAGGAAATATATCATCAAACTTTACAGAAGCTCCATTACATACATTCACTACCCCAAGATCCACTTCCTCATAAGTTCCGGGTGTATAGGTAGACATCATCGCCGGAAGCCCATACACAAATCCATCTGCCATAATTGCAGGGCTTTCCGCAGTACAGTCTCCCTGTGTAACGGCTACTTTAAAATAATACAGCTGGTCGTTTCCATTAATCGTGAGCTGCTGTGATGTGGCTCCGGGAATTGCTACCCACGGATTATTATTGGGAGTCTGCCACGTCCATGCCTGCTTATACCACTGGTAACTGCCAAATGCCTGTGTAGATAGTATTTCATCTTCTACATTACAGAATAAAATCTTGTCCGGAAATTTTACTCCAAGCCTGGGGCTGGTAATGGTAGGATTACACTGTGCTTTGATACTCAGCACACTGAATACTAAAAATGTTAAAAAAATTAGTCTTGTTTTCATATTTATACATTTAATGTGAGTGTAGGTGTGATCAATAATTTATATTCAATCGAGCAGCAATCTGATCCCGAACTTTACATTAAACTGTAAAGGTTTCTCTTTATAGACTGTATTCAGCGCGTTATTTTCTTTGAAATGATATCCAATTCCGGGTTCTGCATACACTCCGAATCTGTCGATGACTTTCAGCTGAAGTCCAACCGCTGTATTTACTGAAAACTGCAGGGATTTATTATCCAGGCTTTCTTTTGTCGTCTCCTTTATTTCGTCATCTACTACATAGTTCGTGGTAAGATTTCCCCCAACAGGTTTTTCTACGAGCGCCCCTCCTGTAACATATCCTGTAAACCTTCCTTTCTGAACTACGTTATAATTAACCTGAACAGGAATTCCTATATAATGGACCGTCTGCACTCCCTTTATATAATTGGTATGGCTTCCGGAATGAAGTTCCGATGTCAGTTTCGTATAATTCAATCCTGTCCCGATTCCCCATCTTTTCCCTAAATTATAATAAAGGGACAGCCCCAGAGTAACCGGTATTTTATGACGGATCTTCGCTTCCACAGGCTGGCTTTGGTTGGCCAGCAATACTTCGGTAAGCGGGTTATCATCATAGGTGGAAGTAGTCCACACCTGTTCAATATTCATCGGTTTTCCACTCATAGAAGCATACCCTGGAAACTGTTGTTCTGCAACATTTGATGATGCGTTTCCTGTGAGCATACTCAACATCCAGGATTTCTCAGGCTTAGATTTTTTGTTTTCAGCATATTTTTCCTTCTTCTTTTCCGGTGTAAAAAGAGCTTCCTCAGCTTCCTTCTTTTTCATTGGCTCATCTTCGGCTTTCTCAACCAGAAGAGGCTTTTGAGAAATTTCAGTCTCTTGCCGGGCCTCTACTTTTGTTTCCGGAACTGTGGCTATATCCTGAACGACCTCTGCATCATTCTTTGTTTCCTTACTGAAAAGCTGTATATCATTTATTTTTTTTAACGTTCTTTCTATTGTTGTTTCTGCCAATGAAGCCCCGGTGCTCATCTGATCTTCAGCAACAGAGCTGCCCCGGTCTTGCGGGTTTTCTATCCCTATATTCTTTTTTACCTTTTCTTTAAGGCCATCTGCATTCTGTGAAATGGTTTCAGGTCTATCTGTATGAGAGTCAATCTGCAGTACAAAAAACAGCAGTACGGCGGCAGCGGCGGCACCACCAATACGGTAAAATAAACGCTTGTCGACTACTTTATGGCCATTATTATTTCCTATCTCATGTTGTTCTTCAGGAATAAAACCGGTAATCATCTTATCTTTATCTTCTTCAGAGAATAATTCATCTCTGATGTCATCCCACAATCCTTCCGGAACATCCTCTTCATGGTCGTCCATTCTGCTTCGCAGGTTATTTAACCATTCATTATTCATATTGTGCTTTTTTTGACATTTTAAACTCCTTTATTTTCTGAACAAGCAATCCTTTTGCCCGATGAAACTGTGACGCAGAAGAATTCTCTGCAATTCCCAAAAGCCCGGAGATTTCTTTATGGCTTTTTGTTTCAAATACATACAGGTTAAATACCGTTCTATATCCATCCGGAAGCGACTGTATCATTTCCATAATAACAGCCTTTGGAATTTCCTCAAAATCAGGTTCTTCATCATTAGGAAGATCCGGGAGATCCTCTATTTCCACTGTTGATTTTGTATCTGCATTCTGCTTAATATGCTTTAAAGATTCATTGACCACAATCCGGGTCATCCATGCTTTTAAAGAACCGTTTCCCCTGTATTCAAAAGAGTCTATTGAACGAAACATTTTGATAAAACTGTTCTGCAGCACATCATGAACATCCTCCTTTTCAGTCAGATAACGGGAACAGATATAGGTCAGATTACCGGAGTAGGCTCCGAAAAGCTCTTTCCATGCGGCTTCCTCCTTCAAAAGAAGGTGTCTTACCAAAATCTGTTCTTTATTTTCCTCCATGTAGAGCTACCGTATCCGATTGAATATTGATTAAAATTTTTAAGCAAAAATAGATTGCATCATATAAAACACAATCCATTTTTGGTAATATTTATTATTTAGTTCTTTATACAGAGTGGAAAATTATAATTGATTGTTTCAAAAGGATCTAATATGACCCCGTCTACAGTAATCTTTTCCGCAGCCAAAGCATATCTTAATGAGTGATCCATTCCTACAAAAAATCCTTTCTGCTTGGCAGTCAAAACAACTGTTGTATTCTTATTTACACCATCTACCGGAATTTTAAATTCCAATACCTTAGGCGTAAAAACCAACTCTATAACATTATTTGCCGTATTTACCGTTGCCGTATACTGCAGATCATATTTCACTTTTCCGATTGCGTTGAGAGCCGTTTCTGCTTTCGCCGGGTCTTTCACTACAGACTTTACAATTTCTTTGATAGGAAATTCAGCAAATGAGATGGTATCTTTTTTTACTTTAAAATCTACTATTTTCTCTGTTCTGGAATTGCCCTGTACTGTGATCAATCTTCCTTTATAATTCCCTTTAAGGTCTTCCAACTTTACAGGAGGGATCTCCGGACTATCATTATCAAGACATGAAAATAAAGTGAGGCCTGCCAATACAACTAAAACAGCCATAAAAATTTTGGGTACTGTAAATTTCTTCATTACATTATTTTTTTACATTAAACATTTCTTATTCTGAGTACTCACTTATATAAACCCCATTCTTTTAAAATCTTGCACAGAATTTCAAAAAAAGAATAAATGTTTTCATAAAACACTGATTAACAGAGTTAAATATTTACAATTACAGATTCTACAAAACAAAAGGAAGCTATATGATATAGCTTCCTCTCTTATTGATCACTTATTTACCTTCTACTCTACTCCTCCGCCCAGTGCTCTGTATAGATCAACCTCAGCATTTAACTTTTCAAGGGTAACGTTAATAGCTTCAAGATCATTCTGAAGTTTATTATTTTGGGCCGTTATTACCTCTAAATACGTTGCCATACCACTTTTATACAGCTTAAGTGCATCATTAATTCCTTTATCTAAAATGGCTGTTCGCTGCTCTAAAAGCTCTAATCTTTCAGAAGATCCTTTAGATTTTGCCATAGCATCAGAAACTTCTCCAACGGCAGTCATTACCGACTGTTTAAAATTGATGGCAGCTTTCTCCTGTTCTATCAAGGCTGTTTCATATGCTGTCTTTAGCTGCTTTTTCTGAAAAATAGGAGCAGCAAGATTAGCAGCAATGGCCTTGGTGATAGAACCGGGAATGTCAAACCATGAGCTGAACTTATTAGAGTTTATACCTATTTGAGGAGATAAACTTATACTGGGATACATGGCTGCTTTCGCCAATCCTGTTTTTGAATTCAGGCTGACAACATTGAGTTCTGCCATTTTCAAATCCGGTCTTCTACTCAATAACTGCGCCGGTAACCCTTCTGACAGTTTATTTTCAGGAATCATGGTTTTCAATGTTCCCTGCCTTTCTACTCTATCCGGATAGCCTCCACAAAGAATGCTCAACGCATTTTCCTGGATGGCAATATTCTGTTTTGCCAAGGGGATCAGCAACTCTGCCGTTTTCTTTTGAGCTTCCGATTGCTGCACCGCCAAAGAATTGATCTGTCCTGCTTTAAACTGGAGATCCATCATTTTTAGGGTACTGTTGCTTAGCTCAATATTCTGCTCAGCTATTTTTAACTGTTCATCTAAACTTATCAGATTATAGTAAGCCTGCGCCACCTGAACAACGATCCGGCTTTTTACAGCATTCAGATTTTCCTTTTGGGCAAAATATTCGGCAGCAGCAGATTCCTTCTGCATTTTTGCCTTACCCCATATATCAACTTCCCAGGAAAGCCTCAGACTGGCACTGAAATCATCCATATGCGTTGTTCCCGCAAACTGTTCATTAAGTGATCCGTTCAGGGTATTGGTAGAAGCCCAGCTTCTGTTGGCCCCTGCACTGAGATCCAGTGTTGGAAGAAGAGATAATTTAGCCTGCTTGTAGATCAGGTCTAGCTGCTCTATATTCTTTAGCGCAACATTTACTTCATTATTTCTGGTTAAGGCTTTATCTATTAAACCGATCAGTTTAGGATCCTTAAAGAACGTTTTCCATGGAAGCACCACCGTATCTCCTGTTACCTGTACGGATTCTTTATAAGTTTCCGGTATCTGAAGATCTGTTCTTGCATAAGGTTTCCCTACGGCGCAGGACACCAGTACCGATGCCATTGCGCCTGAAATAAGGAAATTCTTTATATTAAATATTCTCATTTGTCAATTGATTTTGGATTACAGGATACTTCTTTTTGGATGAAAATTTCTCGTCCAGATATTGGAAGAACATATACAGCACAGGAATTACAAATACTCCTAAAACGACTCCACTTAACATTCCTATCGCAGCACTCACACTGATCGATTTATTTCCTGAAGCCATTCCTCCGGTGGAAATCATCAGTGGAATCATTCCCACAATAAAGGCCAATGAGGTCATGATGATCGGACGCAGTCTTGCTTTCGCTCCTTCCAGTGCAGAATCCAGGATAGAAAGTCCTGCTTTCCTTCTCTGAATCGCAAATTCCACAATAAGGATTGCATTTTTCGCCAGTAGACCAATAAGCATAATCAATCCTACCTGTACATAGATGTTATTATCCAGTCCAATTGCTTTAATTCCAAGGAATGCTCCTACAATTCCCGTTGGAATGGAAAGCATTACTGCTAACGGGAGAATGTAACTTTCGTATTGTGCTGCAAGAAGCAGGTACACGAAAAGTAAACACAATCCAAGGATGACAGCAGTCTGGTTTCCAGCTGATTTTTCTTCCAAACTTAAACCGGTCCATTCATAACTGTAGTCAGATGGAAGTTTATTCAAGGTTGGTTCAATTTTATCCATCAAGGCTCCATTACTGATCCCCGGCTTCGGTACTACGTTAATGTTCAATGAATTATAAAGGTTATACCGCTGAACGGATTCCGGACCATATACTTTTTTCAAAGTGATTAGGGTATTGGCAGGAACCATCTCTCCTTTATTATTTTTCACAAAAATATCGTTAAACGCCTGCTCATCCATTCTGAACACACCGTCGGCTTTGATATTTACTCTGTAGAACTTCCCGAATCTGGAGAAATTCTGAGACTGATCTCCTGAGAAATACGTTTGTACTGTTCCTAATAGATTAGCAATACTTACTCCCAGCTGCTTCGCTTTATCTTCATTCACTTCCAGTTCAAGCTGTGGATAATCCGCTCTAAACATGGTATACGCATAAGCCACTTCCGGCACCTTCATCAACTGTCCGATCACATCATCTGCCTTAGACTTAAGAACCTGAGGATCTCTACCCATACGGTCCTGAAGGACAATCTCTGCATCATTGGTGACTCCATACCCTTCTACCGGCGGCATTCTGAAACTCATGACACTTCCTTCTTTGATGACAGATAGCTTTCCGTTAACAATATTCATGATCTCATCAATATCCTGAACAGCGCCTCTTTCTTTTTTAGGCTTTAATTTTACAAACCCCATTGCATATGCCGGGCCGGCACTGTTACTTAACAAGTTAAATCCTGTAATGGAAGTATTCTCCTGAACAGCATCTACTGTTTTTAAAATCGCATTGATTTTATTGGATACTTCAGTTGTTTTTGTCAAACCTGTTCCCGGTGGCATGCTCAATGAATAGATGAAGAATCCATCATCTTCCATCGGAACAAAACTTTTGGTAGTGCTTGACATCAACCATGCTGAAAGCCCTATAATTCCGGCTACCAATCCTGCTGCGATCCATTTTTTGCCGATTAAAAATCTTACTCCCTTTGCATAGCGTTCCGTCATATTATTGAACCCTGCATTAAAGGCAACTGCGAATCTCTGTCCGAAGCCTTTTGGTTTTCCACCTTCTTCTGCATGGTGGTTTTTCAAGAATACCGCACATAAAGCTGGTGTCAAAGTAAGAGCGTTCACTGCAGAAATAATAATCGCTATCGCTAATGTATAGGCAAACTGCTTATAGAATAATCCTGCAGAACCTGACATAAATCCAATCGGAATAAATACGGCAGACATCACCAATGTAATGGAAATAACAGCTCCTGTAATTTCACCCATCGCTTTGTGCGTAGCCTCTCTTCCCGAGAGATTGGTCCCTTCCATATTACTGTGAACGGCTTCTACCACTACAATGGCATCATCCACTACAATACCGATCGCCAGTACAAGGGCAAACAGTGTCAACACGTTAATCGTAAACCCTAATACCAAAAGGAAGAAGAATGTACCGATAATGGCTACCGGAACTGCAATGGCCGGAATAATGGTAGACCTGAAATCCTGTAAGAAGATAAATACAACAATAAATACAAGGATAAAGGCTTCTATCAGGGTAGATTTCACCTGTCCTGTTGCTTCATCCAATCTTTCTTTAGTACTCATCACCTTGGTGTATTTAATACCCGGAGGGAATGATTTTGAAAGCTGATCAATCGCTTTATTGACTCCTATCTCAATTTCATTGGCATTAGATCCTGTCGTCTGCATAATGGCTACAGTTACCGCATTCTTACCATTGGAAAGGTTATCTCCGGTATTGTTGATGGATCCAAATTCTACCCGGGCCACATCTTTAAGCCTGATTACATTGGTCCCGTCATTTTTAACGACCATATTTTCATATTGTTCCGGCTTATTCTTTTTTCCTTTGTATCTGATAACATATTCCAAGGCAGCATTTGATTCTTCTCCCAATTTACCCGGTGCAGATTCTAAACTGTGGTCTGCAATGGCATTGGAAATATCAGAAGGTTCCAATCCATAGGAAGACATCTTCTGTGGATTAAGCCAAATCCTCATGGAATAATCTTTAATTCCAAAGATCTGTGCCTGCCCTACTCCTTTTACCCTTTTAATCTGTGGAATAAGGTTGATATTGGCAAAATTCTGAAGAAAGGTTTCATCATATTGCTTATTATCTTCAGTATAGATATTGAAAATCAATACCATACTGTTCTGCTGTTTTGAGGTAGTAAGACCCATTCTCACTACTTCCTGAGGCAGGATCGGTGTGGCCTGCTGTACTCTGTTCTGTACATTTACCGCCGCCTGATCGGCATTTACTCCCTGTTTGAATATCACAGAGATGGTAAATGTTCCGTCATTACTTGCTGTGGATTTCATGTAGCTCATGTCTTCCACCCCGTTGATCTGCTCTTCCAAAGGAGTTACCACAGAACGGATCACCGTTTCACTGTTTCCACCCGGATAAGAACCTGAAACCGTAATGGTAGGTGGAGAAATGTCCGGGAATCTGGTCACTGCCAGCTGGTTTAATCCAATGATCCCCAAAATGACAATGATAAGGGATATTACCGTCGCCAGTACCGGACGGTCTATTATCTTTTTTAACATTTTCGAATTTTCTAAGAATGATTATATAACTATTTCGAAGGAGTTACTTTAGCCACAACCTGTGCTCCGTCTGTAAGAGCATCTATTCTGTTGATGGCGATCTTGTCTCCTGCATTCACCCCTGTTTTCACAAAGTAATCCTGAGAAGTACTTCCTGATACTTCAATCTGCATCATTTTTACTTTCTCTTTACCTTCCAGTTTATAGACGAAGAATTTATCCTGAATATCTTTTACGGAAGTTTTAGGAAGTTTCACCACACCATCTAAAGCATTGTGAATCATCACTCTTCCTGTACCGCCTGATCTTAATAATTTATCAGGATTCTGAAAAACGGCTTTCATCTGGATACTTCCTGTATTTCTGTCAAAATTTCCACTTGCATTTTCCAGTCTTCCTTTAAATCCATAGGTGGAACCGTCGGCTAAAATAAGTTCTACATTGTCAGCATTTTCTCCTGAAGCTGCAGCTCTGCTATGCGCAATAAAGTCTGCTTCGTTCATTGAAAAATATACGTTTACACTGCTGATGTTTGATAAAGTAGTCAGCGGTGATGCATCCGAAGGACTGATGAGGTTTCCTACCCTGTTTGGGATTCTTCCTATATATCCACTCACCGGAGCTTTGATGTATGTAAAGTTGGCATTGATTTTCGAAGAACCTAACGAAGACTGAGCCTGGGCCACTTGTGCTGATGCTGCTTTTAAACTCGCCTGAGCCGTTTTCAGCTGCATATCAGAAACTACTTTTCCTTCTACAAGAGGTCTCAGTTTTTCAACTTCCAATCTCGCTGTTTCCTGAGCTGCCAATGCGGATTTTAATGCGGCAGCATTGGTATTAACCTGCTCATTATACACAGATGGATTAATCCTAAATAAGGTTTGTCCTTTACTGACATACTGCCCCTCCTTCACATATACTGCTTCCAGATACCCTGTCACCTGAGCTTTAATCTCTACATTATCCTGTCCTTCTATGCTTCCGGGATATCCTGTAGAAACATCTTCATTTCCGGACTTTACCTGAATAAAATCTGTAGGTAATGCCTGCGTCTGCTGGGCATTTTCCTGACCATTTCCTGAACCGCAAGAATACAATACTGCTGCGGCCGTAAGTGAAAGTACCAGATATCCTGTTCTATAATTCATAACATTTGATTTTAAATTTTACAGGGGCAAAATAAGTTCATATACTAAGGGAATTCATGCAGAAATCAAGTGAAACGTAATTAATCGCCGGTGAAGTGTATGATACTAAAAATGAAAAGAAAAGAGGGTTTTTGCCTGATCAAAACCGAAAAATGGATATTTTTAACGGAATAATTTCAAAACTCTGAAGTCTTAATACATCCATTTTCACCCAATAAAATAAGGTTGCTTTTTCTGAAAAGCAACCTTATATTTTTTAATCATCAATATGCTAGTAATCCAGCCAGGACTTGAATGCAGAAGCTTTTTCCCGGCTCACAACCACTTCTATTTCAGGCTGTTTTCTTAATTCCAGCTTCAGTTTTCCGTTAAAATGGTTGAAAATCTGTTTCACAGAGTCTATATGAATGATAAACTGCCTGTTGGCACGGAAAAAGAACTTCGGATCCAGCTGTTTTTCAAGCTCTTCCAATGTCTGAGGAACGTTTTCAACACTCCCAGTATTCAGCATCGCTTTACTGATCCCCAATTCTGTATAAAAGTATAAAACGTCTTCAGACAAAACTGTTTTATAGCCATCCCGATGTGGAATAAGAAAACGTTTCCTGTAATCTTTAGGCTGGATATAATTAAGCAGTCCTTCAATGGCTGTTCCCACAAATGGTACTGTTTCTATAAAAGTCTCATAACGTCTTAAAGCCAGCTCAAGTTCCTCTTCCTCTATAGGCTTCAGAAGGTAGTCTATACTGTTGTATTTGAAAGCCTGCACCGCATATTCATCATATGCCGTTGTAAAAATTACAGGACTTCTTATGTCAAATTTATTGAATATCTCAAAACTTAATCCGTCCGCCAGCCGTACATCCATCATAATCATATCCGGAGCAGCATTATTTTCAAGCCAGTTGACCGCTGAAATAATAGAATCTTCTGCAGATACTATTTCCGCATGAGGTCTTAGCTTTAGCAATAGCCTTTTTAACCTGTCTGCATTAGGCTTTTCATCCTCTATTATTAAAATTTTATTGAGCTTCATATCAGTGGGAGTTTTACAATAAATTGATTTTCTGTTTTCTCTATGATGGGTTTTATATACCCTAAGATCTCATATCTGGCAACAATATTAGCAAGCCCTACTCCTGAAGAATCCGGCTTATTAATTAATGGCAAAAATGTATTGGAAACCACGAGTTCCTTATTAGAATTTGTATACACATGTATTTCCAAGGGATTCGCTTTTGAGGTCTGGTTATGTTTAATAGCATTTTCAACCAATAACTGCAGGGAAAGGGGAAGCGTGTACATAGATCTGTAGTCTTCGTGAATATCAATTTTAAAGACAACTCCTTCTCCAATTCTCTTTTCAATTAGAAAAATATAGGATTCTAAAAATTTCAGCTCTTCTTCTACGGCTATAATATCTTTTTTAGAGTTAACGAGAAGATACCGGTACACCCTAGCAAACTTCTCAGAATATTCATACCCAAGCTGCTGGTCTTCCAGAATAAGTTCAGAAAGTACGCTGAGGTTGTTAAAAATAAAATGGGGGTCTATCTGCAGCTTAAGAGCCTGAAGTTCCGCCGCCATCGCCGCCTGTTTATGTTTTGAAGCCCTCACTTTATGCTGAGCCGCTTCCACTGCTGTTTTTTTCCAGTTTTCCAATAAATAATCCACTGTATTAAATGCACTGATGGTAAGGGATACCACAATATTGGTGGCAATCCACTGTCCCAATAGGGTATATTCTTTTCGGGCATCCATTTCCGGTAAACTTACTGAAGTACAATCAATAATAAAGTTAATGATAATAACAATCAGTACACTTCCAACAATCTGGATAATACACTGAAGAAGCAAACGCTTTACCGTTCGGTTGCTCCAGGGAAGCAGCTTATTGAGCATTCTGTCAATAAATATACTGACCTCGGAAATAACGACGGAAAAGAGAAATATCCACAGAATATCCTCCACGATCACCTTCAGGGGATCCTTTAAATAGAGTTGCCAGGCCGGATCAAACGGATCAATCAGGTAGGAAAAAACATAAAAGGTAATCACCGCTACAGCCCATATAGCCAGTCTTCTTTTCATTGCGGAAAGAATCTTTTTGTTCCGGACTATATTTTTTCTGAATGTAGAAATCCTATTCATATTGGGAGCTTTACGGCTGTAAATATAAAAATAGATTTTATAAGAATATCTTCCATTTCAAACGAGACCGCCAAAACGGTACCTGAAACGTAAAATAGGAGACTTCAACTGGAAGGTAACGGTTCATCACCTTAAAAAGACATTTCATCATCATTTTATGCAATGTCACCATCTTTTTAATACCATAGAAAGGTTTTGTCTTATAGTTTTGCAGGATCAATTCTGGTACAATGAAAACAATAATTGTCTGCACAGATTTTTCCAAAGAAGCAGAAAATGCCACTCATTATGCAGCTTCTATGGCTAAAGAAAATACGTATAAAGTTGTTCTGTTCCATTTACAGACCGTTTCTATTCATGCATTAAATGCTCAGGCTTCTGCCGATTTTTTTCATGAACAGACGCTTAAAAACCAAAAGAAAATTTCGGAGAAAGCTTCGGAGCTGGAAAGTTTATACAATCTGGAAACACAGTATTATCTGGCTTCGGGCAACTTTATTGAGGAACTTGAAAACTGTATTCAACTGAACAGTGGTGATTTTGTGGTCATGGGTATGGCGGAGAAAACGCTTGAACAAAGATTACTGGGAAATATTGTCACTAAAACGATCCATCGGCTCAAAAAGCCCATCCTGATCATTCCCGCCCACATAGAATATACGGGAATCCGAAAAATTCTTTTTGCCTATGACACCCACAAAAGCATGACCTGGTCTGCCATGAACGATATTTATAATTTCATCAACGAATTCAAAGCTGAAATTGAAGTGTTCAATGTAAGTGAGAGACTGGAAGATTTTACAGAAGTCATTCATGACATTGATCTGAACTCCGGATATGATCTTGATGATATTAAATACAGTTTTAAAATGATCCAATCTATTGAAATCATTAAGGCCATTGAAGAGGAGGTGAAACTTACCAATTCGGATTTACTGACGATGGTTCCTTATAAATACAATCTTGTGGAATCTCTTTTCCATAGAAGCAAAACGATAATAATGGCTTATAAAAATAAAGTCCCCTTACTATCAATTCCCTTAAACATAGATTAAGAATCAATAAAAATCTGCACACATTTGAATTATCCTTTTTGCCTTTAAAGGCTAAATTTTACACTTAATCTTGTTTAACAGGACCGGAGAAAAATCTCCGGTCCTGTTTTTATTGACACCTCATCTTATCTGAAAATTAAAAACTTTCTTTTTATTTTGATATAATTTGTATTTTTATCTAAGCACCAAAATAAGTTATTATGAAATCTATTCATTTTCATTACCGATGGTATATGATGTGTTTATTATTTTTTGGATATATACAATCATTTGCCCAGGTCATCAACAGCCAGGAAGGAAATCCTGTTCAATGTACACAGAAGCTCAGATTGATATCTGATAAGATGATTTTCACAAAAGACCGTCAGGAAAAACCTGTCAAAGTAGATATTATTATTGATCCCTTGAGTTCTACCATAAAAACAATCATGCAGGAATCTGGTCAGAAGGTTCCATCTGAACAGGTGTATCAGATTAAAAATATGAATTGTACAGTGAATGATAATTTTACTTTCGGAAGAGTCATTTATTCTGTGACGGCAGACAATCATGACGGCACATTTTCTAATGGTGAATTTCTTTTGGAAGCGACCAAAAGAGGACTATTTTTCTCCAATACGATTGATCCGCCTCAGGATAAGGCTGTTATTCCGGTTATAAAGTTTGAAAAACTGTAAATAAAAAAACCACCTCACAGCTGAGATGGTTTAGTATATTTTAGGAAATGAAAGCCAATAAGGCCTGGTAGTAATTTTCCAGTAAAAGGGTGTCTCCATTCAGGAACAAATAGGGTTCTATCAGCTCCAGTTCCATGAGCTTAAAGCTATTATCAATCAGTACTCCATCTACTCTTGCATATAATGTGGGCTGAGGTAAGCTTTTCAGATAGGTGCCGGCCTGCTCTATATGCAATGGGTCAGGTGTTGGATAGCTGATGCTTCCACCATGATAATGCTGTACCCTGAAATCCCCTTCTTTAGGAGTCTTTAATGAACAGTGGCTATATTTTCCGTTGAAAAACAGGAATGACCATTCCCCATTTTTGATTTCTTCTACAAAAGGCTGTACCATATAATCGTGTTCCTCCAGAAGCTTATCTATTTCTTTTGACCGTTCATTAAAATTGTTTCTGTCAACAGTGATTGTATTTTGTGCACCGGCACTTACACAGGGTTTTACCACCAGTTTATCAGCATTAAAATAATCGAAAAAACGCTTGTCAAAAGAAGACCCTTTTTTTTGATATTCTGCAGGAATTACCGGTAGTTCTTTTTTCACAAGATCCCCCAGATAGTGTTTATCGCTATTCCACTTAATAATTTCCACGGGGTTAAGAACCTTAACACCCAGTTTTTCAAGCTGATCCAGCCAGCTCAGGAATTCATTCAGATGGTTATGATAATCCCATGGAGACTTGATAATGGCGACATCAAAGCTGCTCCAGTCTGCATTTTTATCATTCCAAATACTAGGAACAACCTCCAACCCTCTATCTTTTAAAAAGCTGATGAGCTCTGTATCTTCATCATTAGCCACTCCCTGTGAAAGTCTCGCTTCTTTTTTATAGCCTACTACTGTGATTTTCATGCGTCTGTTATTATGATTTTATCTTATAGTAAAATTGCGAAGAATGGGTGAGTGAGTAGAGACACAGATTTTTTTATTTGAAGGGGTACAATTGAAAGAGAAGAATTTAATCAATACAAAATCTCAGTTTTTTGACACTGTTACTCTTCAAAACATACTTTTTAATTCTCAATATTTTAATACATTTGTTTAAAACCTATTCAGCATGAATTTCGAGCAGATCAACCTCCACCTTGAAGCTTATAAGGAACATGACCAGATCCTGGATGCAGCGAAATACCTGATCCATTCTTTTCATCTGGAACATGAGAACTTTGCAGGGTTTGGATTCAGGCAGGAGCTTTCCCCTACTTCGATGCTTCTTACGGCAGAAGGAGAACTGGGAGGTCCGCAGATGGTCATGATCCCGAAAAATTTATTCGATTTTGATCTGAACCTTGTTTTGAATATGATCGCCCATGAAATGCTCCATGTGAGACAAAAAGCTCCGGGACAGGTAATAGAGGATAAAAATGAGCGGGAATTTCAGGCGTACTACGAAATGCTTTTTCATAAAGTTTTCCCCCAGGTACCTGACGTTTCAGACTTTCATAAAAAATTCTTTGGAGACAAAGCTCTTGAATATTACAGAAGAATGGGAGAAGGTTCAGAATTACAGCAAAAATATGCAGAACAGAAAACTGAAGTAGAACATTTAATTAACGTATTACCATGACCGTAAAACCAGACATCACTTGGGCAGATTTTGAAAAAATAGATATCCGATGCGGAACCATTCTTTCCGTCAATGATTTTGAAAAAGCAAGAAACCCTTCTTATCAGTTGGAAATAGACTTTGGAGATTTGGGAATCAGAAAATCATCAGCACAGATCACTAGTCTTTATCAGAAAGAAGAATTGGTAGGAAAACAGATTCTGGCTGTGGTTAATTTCCCTAAAAAACAAATTGCCAACTTTTTCAGCGAATGCCTTGTACTAGGACTATATGGTGAAGATAAGCAGGATGTCACTCTTCTGGCTCCTTCCTTACCCACCAAAAACGGAATGCAGGTAGGATAACAAACCAAAACACACATGATACAGAACATACCTTTAGAAAGAATATTGTTTCTTGATATCGAGACCGTACCACAGGCTGGTTCCTGGGATGAATTATCGGAAACCGACCAATACCTCTGGGACAAAAAAACAAGGTTTCAGAGAAAAGAAGATATTTCCGCAGAAGGCTTTTACGAGAGAGCCGGCATTATGGCTGAGTTCGGAAAAATCATCTGCATTACCATTGGAATGGTAGAAAAGAATGAAACATTAAAGATCAAAAGTTTCTCAGGACATGATGAGAAAAAAATGCTTCAGGAGTTTGGGGAGATTTTCAACAGTCCAAGGCTCCGGGATGTCATTCTCTGTGCCCACAACGGAAAAGAATTTGATTTTCCGTGGATTGCCAGACGATACCTGATCAACGGAATGCAGCCTCCGGCTCCGTTTCAGATGTTCGGAAAAAAGCCCTGGGAGATTCCTCATATCGATACCATGGAGCTTTGGAAATTCGGAGATTATAAAAGTTTTGTGTCCCTTGAACTCCTTGCCCATGTCTTTGGAATTCCTACTCCAAAAGACGATATAGACGGGTCAATGGTTTCATCAATCTACTACATAGAAAAAGACTTGCAGCGAATAGTTGATTATTGTGAAAAAGATGTCTTAACTTTGGCAAATATTTTCCGGCGCTTGCGTCAGGAAGATTTGTTGAAAAGGAATATCAATCTAGATTAAAAAATGAAATTTACAGACGATCAAATTGCTGACATTGGTGAAGAAATCATCAAAGTACTGAAATCCGTATATGACCCTGAAATACCGGTGGATATTTACGAATTAGGGCTGATTTATGATGTACAGATCTCCGATGATGTAGACGTAAAAATTGTAATGACACTTACTACCCCCAACTGCCCTGTGGCCGAAACGCTTCCACAAGAAGTAAAAGATAAAGTTGGAGAAGTAGAACATGTAAAAAGTGTTGATTTAGAGCTTACTTTTGAACCGAGCTGGAACAAGGATATGATGAGCGAGGAAGCTAAGTTTGAACTGGGAATGCTTTAATTATTATAAAATATAAAACCTCAGAAATATCTGAGGTTTATGTTTTTACATATCTTTTGCAATTTCTTTTCCTTCTCTCCTGCTCCACTCACTCCACGAGCCTACATACAGATTAGGAATTGTAAATCCGGCATAGTCTAACGCCAAAATCGTATGACAAGCCGTAACCCCTGAACCACAGTGAATAATCAGGTTTTCAGGTTTATTTTCCAATAACCTCTTATATTTTTCCTTGAGAACTTCCGGGCTCAGAAAGAATCCGTTTTCATCCAAATTTTCTGAAAAAGGAATATTGATTGCCCCCGGAATATGCCCGGCAACCAGATCGATAGGTTCCGATTCTCCTCTGTATCGGTAAGCATCCCTTACATCAATAACAGTAGCAGAAGCATTTTTCAATTCATTTTCAACTTCTTCCAGTTTTGAAACAGGTAGAAACCAATGATCTTTTTTAATCAGTGGAGTCTTTTCAACCCTCTCTTCTCCTGACGAAAATTCTATGCCTTCCTTTTCCGCGGCCTGCATTCCTCCATCAAGTACCTGGACCTTTTCGAACCCAAAAGACTTTAACATCCACCAAGCTCTTGCTGCTGCATTGGAAGCGTTTTTATCATCATATACCACAATCTCAGAATTTTCTGAAATTCCCAGGTCTGAAAGGGTTTCAGCAAATTTTTCTATGGAAGGAAGCGGGTGTCTTCCCCCAAAAGCAGCATTCTCTCCTATCTCCGCCAAATCTTTATCCAAATCGATGAATAATGCTCCTTTGATATGTTTCTCAAGATAGTTCTGAACAACATCTTTTCCGGTTCTCGCATCAAGAATAATAAGGTTATCTGTGGCTAGTTTTTTTAATTCAGAAGGTGAAATTATTGGAGACATTTTGTTGATTTTTGGGGTTAATTATAATTAGATTTTGGTTAAAACCATTGATATTTGAATATAGTAAAGCGGGCTAAAGCCCGCTCCTATTGATATTTTTACTTCTCTCAGAATCTGTGAGAGATTGGGTTCTTAATTCATTCTAAAAATGAAAAATATCCTTAGCCTTATTGTAAGAACTTTCAAAGTTTAGGAGGTTCAGCTTGTGATCTGCTTTTTCAACACTCATAAAGTTGATCACCTGCTCAGTAGGCATATTTCCCACCAGATCATCTTTAGCCATAGGACATCCTCCGATTCCTTTAATTGCACTATCGAACCTTCTGCAACCTTGGTCGTAAGCCGCTTTTAATTTCGAGTAAGAATCCTCGTAACGGTTGTGGAAATGTCCTCCGAAATTGATCTCAGGATATTTTGAAGGAATTTTTTCAAATAAAAGAGCAATAGTTTCGGGAGTCGCTACTCCTGTTGTATCAGAAAGCAGAATATCTTTCACACCGATTTCCGAAAATCTTTTTGCCCAGTGGTCTACATCTTCCCATTTCCACATTTCTCCATATGGATTTCCAAAGGCCATGGAGAAATAAATGTTCAGCTGTTTTCCTTCACTTCTGGTCAGCTCAAGCATTCTGATAATTTCCTCAAAAGCTTCTTCCTGGCTTTTGTTTGTATTTCTATGCTGGAATGTTTCAGAAATAGAGAAGGGAAATCCAAGGATATCTACTGAAGCATGTTTTAATGCTTTTTCAGCACCTCTGTAGTTTCCGATAATTGCAGAAACTTTAGTTTTGGAACGGGATTTATCAATATTTTCAGCAACCTCATCAGAGTCTGCCATCTGTGGAATTGCTTTTGGTGAAACAAAACTCAGGCAGTCCAATACATCAAAGCCAACATCCATTAAAGAGTTGATATAATCTATTTTTTTTTCGGTAGGGATAAACTCTCCCCATCCCTGCATGGCATCTCTTGGGCATTCAGTTAGAAACATTGGTACTTTTCATTTTCTCAAATATAATAAAACTAAACTAGTTCGTATACGATACATACAAATCTAACATTATTTTGATTTTCAAAGATTTATATCCGATTTAAAATTTCAATAACTGATATTCAATCGCAAATAACCTATTCTGAGCGGCAAATTTGCTAACTTTGTTAAAATTTATGATTAATCTAATGAGTACAATAGAATTCAACCCTTTGTGGAAAGAGAAATTACTGAACCGTTTTCTTAGTTATGTAAAAATATATTCAACCAGTGATGCTGAGAGTGAAGCAACACCTTCTACTCTACGACAGTGGGATATTGCCAATTATATTACTGAAGAACTGAAGACCATAGGTTTGGAAGACGTTTCCATTGATGGGAATGGTTATATTATGGGATATATTCCTTCTAACCTGGAAAACGATGACAGACCTACTATTGGATTCATTTCACATTATGATACTTCACCGGATTTCAGCGGAGAGAATGTAAATCCTCAGGTTTGGAAGAATTATGACGGAAATGATCTTCTGCTGAACCAGACTACAGGATTCACTTTATCCCCTTCAAAGTTTGAAAGTTTAAAAAAATATATCGGTCAGACATTAATTACAACCGATGGAAATACCCTTCTGGGTGCTGATGATAAAGCAGGATGTGCAGAGATTGTAACGGCTGCAGAATATCTGATTGCTCACCCTGAGATTAAGCATGGAAGAATTGCCGTAGGATTTACCCCTGATGAAGAAATCGGAAGAGGAGCACACAAATTTGATGTGGCAAAATTTGGAGCAGAATGGGCTTACACAATGGATGGTGGAGAAGTTGGAGAACTTGAATATGAAAACTTCAATGCTGCAGGAGCTGTAGTGAAAATCCACGGATTAAGTGTACACCCTGGTTATGCTTACGGAAAAATGATCAACGCAGCGCTTTTAGCTGCCGAATTTGCACAGAGCCTTCCGGCAAATGAAACTCCTGCTACCACTAAAGGTTTTGATGGGTTCTATCATTTAATGGATATCACTGCTGACATTTCTGAAGCTAAACTTCAGTATATCATCCGTGATCATGATGCTGATAAATTTGAAGCCAGAAAGAAATTCATGGAAGAAAAAGTAGCTGAATTCAACCAAAAACATGGTGAAGGAACTGCTGAAGTGGAGATCAAGGAGCAATACAGAAATATGAAGCAACAGTTTGAAGGTAAAATGCACATTGTAGATCTTGCGGCAAAAGCAATGACAGAAGCAGGTATTGAACCTAAGATCAAAGCGATCAGAGGAGGAACAGACGGAGCTCAGCTTTCTTATATGGGGCTTCCATGTCCCAATATCTTTGCCGGAGGAATCAACTTCCACGGACCTTACGAGTACGTAGCTTTAGAAAGCATGGAAAAAGCAACTGAAGTAATCATTAATATTGTAAAAGCTTAATTACTGATGAAAAGACTCTCAGCATTAGCATTCATTTTTGTTTTTGTTTTCAGCAGTGCCCAAATTTCTGAATTTCAGAGAGCAGACTCTCGCTATGACAGAAAGAAAACGGCTTTGTATAAAAAATACCCTAAGCCTAATGATCTAAAAACCAAGAAGGAGTGGCTTCTTACTGAGGAAAAAATAACATCATACAAAAATGCTTTAGATCAGCTTTCCACGGAAGACAAGAAAATAATTGCTTTAGATCAGCCTACAAAAGGCAAGGTCACCAAAGAAGCGGAATATGAAAAGGGAAAAGGAGCTTTTCATCAGCTTCTGCATGATGCAACTGATCTTGATTTTCTGAATTTTGCTTCAGGTTCTTACAAAGCGACCATAAGCTTCGTAGTAGATTCTAAAGGAAATGCGCTTGATCCACAAGTGAAAGGTAATAATGAGGATGTAAACGCCTTTATTGAAGCGGCATTCTACCGTATCCGAGATAAAGGTAAATGGAAACCTGCAGAAAGCAACGGGAAACCGGTCTCTTCTACAGTCTCTATTCCTTTGACGTTAACATTTAAAAAATAAATAATATAGACCCACTGCAAAGTGGGTTTATTTTTTATTATTATTTTCAGAAAATATCAAACATAATTCTCACATTACACTTATTGACAGATACTTAAAAGCAAAACCCATCTGATTTTTCATTATATTTACTTTCATAAACAAACTATTAACATTTAACATCAAATTACATTATGAAAAACATTAAAAAGCTTTTAAGAAAAGACCTGTCCACAATTCTTGGTAACGGAATAGACAACTGCCATATGGGTGGCGATTCTTATAATTGCCAGAGTGACTGCCAATGTGCTTATGGAAAAGCCTGTGAAATGTATGAGGACGGCAGCCCGGGACAATGTATCGCCGTAGGAGGAGGAAACCCAGGAGGTGGTGGAGGTGGATGTTTTCCACCAATCATTTGTGAAGAACAACCTTATTAACCATCTTAATCGAAAGATTTTTCTTTCGATTTTTTTTATCCCTGGCTTTTCTACTTCTTCCAAAAGATGAGCCTTATCACCGTATTTCTACCGTTCATCAAATAAAGTTTCACCTCACGTTCCCGATTTGTTGTTTTGCACCAAGTTTTTAACAACAATCAATTTATGAAACAGCAACTTTTAGCCTTCGGTTCGCTATTATTATGCATTACGTGCTCAATAGATACTCAGGCGCAACAGACCCCGGCTTTTCACATCGGAGTCAAGGGAGGTACAAATTTTACAAAAACCTCAACGGAATCATCCTTGGAAGGAAAATACGGATTTGGATATCAGGCAGGAATCATGACAAGAATGGATATCGGCAGTCTTTATGTACAAGGAGAAGCATTATTCAACAAAAGAAAAACATCTTACGAAGCCAAAGACGGAACCTCAGCAAAGCTGACATGGAATGCCATTGATATTCCTGTGGTAGTGGGATATAAGCTCATTAAAACAGACGATGTAAATCTAAGAGTGTTTGCCGGTGGAGTGTACAGCTATGCTTTTAACAATAACCTTTCAGCTCCCCAGGCTTTTCAGGAGGGTTTTAAAAAGTTTGACAAATCCAATATAGGGCTTACAGGGGGTGTAGGTGTAGATTATAAGAATTTCACCGTAGACCTTAGGTATGAAACAGGACTTTCAAGCATCAGCAAAGAATTCAAATCCAAGCCCCACAGTTTCAGCCTTGGGATAGGTTATTTCTTATTCTAAAAACTTAAATTATCTTTACCATTAGAAACTGTGTCTCTGCAGTTTCTATTTTTTTATAAACTTAGTCCGTTTCTTCTCATGACAAAATCTTTTCTTTCAAAAGAATATATTTTCACCTTTCTTTTCTGGTTTGTTTTTGCCGTTGTATTATGGTGCAATTTTCAGATTGCTACAGAAAAATACCTGGCTATGATTCAATCCCTGATCATTACCTTCAGTTCATTTATGTTCACTCATTTTTTAACCACCAAACTCCTTCCCAAGGCTTTACGGTCGAAAAAAATGCGAAGCTTTCTGATCCAGGCCACTATAGTTATTCTTCTTTTGAGTATTATTTATTCTGTCATATTCACTTATCTGGAAGTTGCTCCTAAAACGAACCTTCCTCCTACTTTTAGGGGACATCTCCCTATTTTATGGCAAGGATTTTATATGGCCCTTCCCGCCTCTTTTCTGATTAACGGATCAGCCTGTGGTATTAAATTTTATAAGGAACACGGAAGAATAGAGCGGGATCATATCCTTCTCCAGCAGGCTCACCTGGAAAACCAGCTCAAGCTGCTGCAGGATCAGATCAATCCGCATGTGGTATTCAATATCCTGAATCATATTCATATTCTGATGAAAACAGATATTCAGCTCGCTGATTTTTTACTGATGAAGTTTTCAGATATTTTAAGGTATCAGCTCTATCACTGTAATCAAAACCTGGTCCCTCTGGATAAAGAAATTGAATATTTGCAAAACCTGGTGGAAGTGGAGAAATTAAGGTGGGGAAATGAACTGGAGGTTGAGGCACATTGGCAGATTGATCATAAAAAAGCCTCTATTGCTCCTCTGCTATTGGTATCCTTTATTGAAAATGCCTTTAAATATGTCTGCCGTCTTCCCGGACAAACTGGATATATCAGAATTTCATGTAAAGAAGAAAACAACAGTCTTTTGTTATATGTAGAAAATTCTTACTCTGACAAGGTAATGTACAAAAAGAAGGATGGAACCGGAGGAATTGGTATTCAAAATGTAAAAAAACGTTTAAAACTACAATATCCGGATTCTCATGATTTAAAAATAGAATCTGACGGCCACGTTTATAAAGTCACTTTAACCCTAGAATTATCTGAATGAGCAATAATATCCCTAAAATGAAATGTCTGATCATAGATGATGAACCATTAGCCAGATTCCATCTTAAAGCACTGGCAGATCAGATAGATTTTTTATCCGTTGAAGGCACTTGTGCAACGGCATTAGAGGCAGATTCCAAAGTAAAAGAAAGTGAAATTGACCTTCTTTTTCTGGACATCAATATGCCCTACCTGAGTGGTCTTGAATTTTTGGAACAACTTGAAAACCCTCCATTATGTATCCTTACCACCGCGTATTCCGAATATGCACTGGAAGGATTCCGGTTGCAGGTAGCCGATTATCTTTTAAAACCTATTGCTTTTAACCGGTTTTATCAGGCCGTCAATAAAGCCCAGCAACAGTTTATCATCAGTGAAAAACTGAAAAAAAACACGCCTTTGGATGATCCATTTCTGTATGTAAGACAGTCTGATTCTTTTATCAAAGTTTCCTGGGTAGATATTCTATATGTTGAAAGTATGCAGAATTATACCAAACTTCATTTTAAAGATAAATCCCTGATCATTCATCAGACCATGAAAGCCATTGAAGAATCTTTACCTGCGGAACATTTTTTCAGGATCCATAAATCGTTTCTGATTAATATTACACATATTGATATGATTTCCGGAGGCCGCCTGTTTATCAATAAAATAGAGCTTCCTATTTCCCGTACCCGAAAAGAAGAACTGCTCAATCAGGTTGTCTATAAAAAGCTTATCAGTAAATAGAAAAATTTGGAAATAAGAAGAGGGAATGATAGGATACTTTCCCTCTTCAACTGTCTTGTTATGGTAAGTTCCAGCGTAAGGCAAGAGCTACGTAAAATGTACTTGCAAATTTGGGATCGGCAACCTTCTTCTCCCTGAAGATGCTTTTGATTTTCCTGTCACTTTCACTGAAACTTCTCAATAAGGCTGTTCCCCCTGTAAGGCGAAGACTCAGCTTGTCATTAAGTTTTATTTCAGGTCTTATTCCTGCCGTGATCTGCTGATAACCCAGCAAGGTAGATTTTCCATCCTTATTCCTTTCTACAGACATTCCGCTGAGGTTAACCACTGCTTTTAATGCAAATTTATCGGTAAACTGATAACCGGCTTCCATTCCTTCCGGGAAATTGATATTGAACTTAATTTTCCCATTCGTCTTCCAATCAAAATAAATCCAGGGCATAATCATAGGAACTCCAAATGCTGTGGTAAGAACAGGACCTCCACCCAGTGCCAGATTAGGATTAAAATGTCTGATAAACAATATACCTCCCTGCCCCAGTACATCATCAAAACTGATGTCTTCCATATCGGTATACACGCCTACCGTTGCGGTCATCATCATACTCCACTTTTTTCCTAATGGCCTCAAATGCTGTATTCCAATCTGGGCATTCAGCATCTGATCTGGAAATAGCTGTTTTTCATAATTTTTATGGGTCATCTTTGCATAAGATCCACCGAGGAGCATGGACCAGGCCTTTACTTTACCATTAGTGTCTTTTTTTACGGATAAAGGAATACTAAGATTCAGGTCTACTCTTTTAAAGTCACTTTTGGAATCCGTTTTTACACTGTCTTCCGGACGGATATAGCTGGAGGAAGCAATATATTCTGTTTTAAGCTCACCGGATATTCCGGATTGGGCATTGATCCAATAGCCTAATGGC